>JBCDHO010000177.1:0-6051 GCA_038749855.1 Pseudomonadota bacterium | reverse complement strand
GAGCTGCTCGCGTAGCCCAACGATGCCTCCCGCGGTAAAACGGGTGGGCAGGTGACGGTTGTCTTCGGGGGCTTCCGGGCCGCACGCCAGCGTGAGGGGCTGGAGCTGTGGTACGACGGACGGCGGGAAACAAAGAAGCCCCGCTAGTCGCCAGGTAGCCAGCCCCCGAGCCCGCCCGCCGCGAAATCTGGCGCGTGGTGTACACTTAATAGCGTCAACCCGATAGAGAGGAGTGGCTCATGCAAACACTCCCACGCTTGCTCAGCATCATCGCGTTGGCCATTGGCCTGGCGGCCTGCAGCGACTCTGCACCGCCGCCGACCGAAGCGGCCAACCCCTCCGTGACGCCGGTGACGGCGCCCTCACCCCCCTCGTGCGAGCTCGTTATGGGCTGGGATCCCTGGGAGCCCTACCAGTACGAGATTGCCGGCGGACAGGTGTTTGGCCTGGACGTGGACCTGGCCACCGCCGTGGCCGGCGCCGCGGACTGCACCCTGACCTTCCGCAAGGGCAGCTGGCGCGAACTGCTCGAGGCGCTGGAAGCCGGCGAGATTCACCTGCTTGCAGGCGCCACCCGCACGGCCGAGCGCGAGGCCTTCGCCCGCTTCACCACGCCCTACCGGGACGAGGCCTTCCTGCTGTTCGTGCCGGCCAGTCGCCTGGATGAGCTCACCGACCACGACCTCGCCGGACTCATGGCCGATGGCCTGCGCCTGGGCGTGATCGAGGACTACCTCTACGGCGAGCCGATCTCCGGCTACCAGGACAACCCGGACCACGCGGAGCAGTTCCTGTACAGCGCCCTGGCTGAGACCAACATCGCCCGGCTCGTAGACGGCGAGGTCGATGGCATCATCGAGGACCAGTACGTCGGAGCGGCCATCATTCGCCACAAGGACCTCGGCGACGAGATTGCCCTGCACCCGGCGCGCTTTACGAGTACAGCCGTCAGCTTCATGGTCAGCCGGTCCGCCGTGGACGAGGCCACCTTCGAACGACTCGATGCGAGCGTGAGCGAACTTCTTGGCAGCGGCGCTATCGAAAAGGTACTGGCACAATACGGCAACCCCTAGGGGCGCGGAGCGTGGCGCAGACCACGGCGAAGGCGCCCCACGAAAATTGAGGTGCCGGAACCGTGCCGTGTGCACTGCGCCATCAATCGCCAACTGGAGGAAACCGTCATGAATCGCACCGCCCCCCTGCGCCTGCTCACCCTGTTCAGCTTGGGCCTCGCTGCCCTGCTCTTCAGCGCCTCGACCCTCGCCCAAAGCAAGTCTGCCGGCGAACACGTCGACGACAGCTGGATCCACACCAAGGTCAAATCCACGCTCAGCACCAAGGGCGGCGCGGGCATCAATGTGGAGGTCCACAAAGGCGAGGTTCAGCTCGCAGGTTTCGTACGTGATGAAGACCTCACAAAATCCCTGCCCGACGAGGCCAGCCGCATTGCCGGCGTGACCAAGGTCTACAATCAGATCATCTTCGTCGAGCCGGGCCGCTCCGCGGGCCGCCGCCTGGACGACAGCGTCCTGGCCGGCAAGGTCGAGGCCGCCATGGCCGGCGAAGACTTCGGCCAGTCCCTGTCCGTGAACACGGAGGTCGACCGCGGCGTGGTGCTGCTCAGCGGCTTCCTCGACAGCGAGGAAGAGCGCGATGCGGTCGTCGAGACCGTGCGCCGGGTTGAGGGCGTCGAACGCGTCATCAATGGCATCAACATCAAAATCGACGCCTGAGCCTGGCCTGATCGCCGGGCCCTTCGCTTTATCCCACGTTCCGTCGCAGGTTCCGGCGCTTCATCGCGCCGGCAACCTGCTTGGGCGAATCGCTGCTGACACGCGCACGGGGTGTGCGGATACTGGCTCCAACGCTGCCGCAAGAGGGACGGCAACGGGAAACGCGGAAGCGCCGCGAACCACCGCGGCAACGCATTGGAGGAGCCCCATGACTACCGCAACCGACCGTACCGACCTCTTCGCCAAAGCCTGCGGCACCCTGTGCCTGCTCACCGCCGTGCTCACGGCTGGCCTGCCCGCCCTGCAATCCACGGCCAGCGAGCCGGCAGTAGACGCCGTGGTTGAAGCCGCAGCCCCGGTGGGCACGGCGCCCATGGCAACCTGCACCACGGCGCTGAAGGCCAAGGCCGAGGACCACGCGCAGCTATAAGCGCGCCATCACACAAACTGGACCCGTGCTGTGTCACGGTTCATGGACACGGCGGCAAACGCCGTCAACGCACCTCGACCAGGAGAGCACCATGAACCAAACGACGATGTCCACCATGGACGATGGCCTGCAGCGCATGATTCGGGCACACATCTGGTATGGCGCCGCCGGCGTGATCCTTGGCCTGATCGCCGCCGCCGTCGCTGTCGCGATCGGTCCCGACCTGCTGAGCTCCAGCCCCCTGTTTACCTACGTGGCCTTTGGGCTGATCGGTGGCATCGGCCTGTCCATGGCTGGCGGGCTCTGGACCTTCTACCGCTAAAGCGTGTCGCGCCGCGTGGGCCCCGGAAGGCCTACGCGTCGGCTTGCATCACAAGGGAGGCGCAGTGCTTCCCACGTCACGCATAGGCGGGCGCCTCGCCTGCCTTCCACTTGATGTTACAGCCCATGCTGGCGCGCTGGTCCTCGCCGACGTGCCGGCCGGCCAGCACCGCGTCAAGGGCGGCCCTTAAATCCCGCCCATCCACGGGCACCGGCTTTCCGGGCCGGGCGTCGTCAAGTTGCCCGCGGTAGACCAGCCGCTTATCCCCATCGAAGAGAAAGAAGTCCGGCGTGCAGGCCGCGCGATAGGCCTTGGCCACCGCCTGGGACTCGTCATACAGGTACGGAAACCCAAAGCCGTTCTCCGCCGCAAAGCGCTTCATGTACGCCGGCCCGTCCTGGGGGTGCGTCGTCACGTCGTTGCTGCTGATGGCAATAATGTCCACGCCGTGGGCTCCATAGTCCGCACCCAGGCGCGCCAACTCGTCCTGCACATGCACGACAAAGGGGCAGTGGTTGCAGATGAACATGACCAGGTGCGCCGGCGCGTGGGCGGCGAGGCCATGCTCGACGCCATCCGGGTCAGGCAGGGAAAACGCGGGGGCAGTGGTGCCCAGGGGCAGCATCTGGGATTCGGTGGCGGCCATAGTCGGCTCCTCTCAGGGGGACTGAAGCAAGCCTAGCAAATGCGGATGAACATCCCACGTCTGTCGTTCAATCCCGTACACAGGAATCGGCCGCACGCTCTATGATGAGGATTCCTGATTGCTGAACCCTCACCGTCCATGCGCACCCTTATCCGAACCGCCGTATTGGCGCTCAGCCTGCTGGCGCTGATGCCGGCCAGCAATGCCATGGCGAGCGAACAACTCATCGTCGTGGTCCGCCACGGCGAAAAACCGCCTGCCGGCCTCGGCCAGCTCACCTGCCAGGGCCTCCAGCGCGCCCTGCGGCTGCCCGCCTGGCTCGCGGAGCGCTTCCCGAAACCCGACGCCATCTTCGCCCCGGACCCGTCCGTCAAGGCCACGGAAATCCATGGTGACGGCCAGCGCTATGACTACGTGCGGCCACTGGTGACCATCGCCCCCACCGCCATCGCCCTGGGCATGCCCGTGAACACGCAGCTGCCCTTCAACGACTCGGGCCTGCTGGCCGATACGCTGCTCGCCGAGTCCTACCGCGACCAGGTGGTCTACGTGGCCTGGGAGCACCTGCAAATCATGAACTTCGCCCAGGTGGTGCTGGCGCGCTTTGGCAGCGACGCCGAGGTGCCCAACTGGACCAACGCGGACTACGACACGGTGTTTGCTTTTCACATCGACTGGAGCGGTGAGCCCACGGTGCGCTTCGAGGTGCAAAAGCAGGACCACGGGCAGCTACCGGAAAGCTGCCCCACACCCTGAGCTTGCGCCCAGGGTTTGTTCAGGAACCCTTATTCAGAAATCCGGGTTCAAAGATCCGGGTTCGCCCCGTACAGGCCCACGCCCAACTCACCGGCGATTTGCCGGATGGCGCTCAGGGAACGCACGGAGTTACCGGCTTCATTCAGGCGCGGTGAAAAGGCTGCGATCGCGAACTTGCCGGGCACCACGGACACGATGCCACCGCCGACGCCGGTCTTGCTCGGCAGGCCAGCCGTGAACATCCACTCGCCCGACTCGTCGTAGAAACCGGCCGTAGCCATGATGGCCAGCAGTTCCGGGACGTGCTCGGCGGGCAACAGCTTGTGCCCGGTCAGCGGGTTCACGCCGCCGTTGGACAGCGTGGCGCCCATGACCGCCAGGTTCCGGGTGTTGATGCCGATCGAGCACTGCATGGTGTACACCCGCAGCGATTCCTCCGGCGGCGCATACAGCCGGCCGTAGTTGTAGAGGTTCCAGGCGATGGCGCGGTTGCTCCAGGCCGTGTCGATCTCTGACTGGTAAACCTCGTCAAGTACGGTCAGCCCTTCACCGGCAAAGCGCTCGATGTTTTCCTTTACCAGCCGCGCGCGTTCCTCTTCCCCATCTGCCTCGACGAGGCTCACGGCCGCGATAGCGCCGGCGTTCACCATGGGGTTCACGGAGCGTTCGTCATAGAGCTGGATCGCCACCTGGGAGTTGAAGGGCAGCCCGGTCGGCTCCACGCCGATGTTTTCCTTGACCGCTTCCGGCCCCTGCTGCGCCATGATCAGCGCCGCCGTAAAGGGCTTGGAGACCGACTGGATCGAGAACTTGTATTCCACATCGCCGGCGGTGAAGACCTTGCCGTCGTTGGTCACGATGGCAACGCCGAACAGCTCACTGGGCACCGTATCGAGGATCGGAATGTAGTTGGCGTTGGCGCCGTCCGTGAGGTCCTTGAAGGCGGCATGGGCCTCGTCGACCACGCGCTGGAACTCTTCGTCTGAGGGCATCTGTGCCGTCGCGCTCAGGGGAAGGGCCGCCGCCAGACCGAAGGCCAGCAGGCCCCGGGTCAGAGCTTTACGCAGGGAAAGGGGTTTCGTGTTGGGCATGATGTGCTTCTCCTGGTTCGTCAGCCGGTCAGTTGCCGCTGATCAGGTAGTTGAAGTTCCACTTGGCTGAAAACTGGACGCGGAAGTCGTCGGAACTGAAGGGACCGAAGTTGTCCCGCTTGGCCCACTGCAATTCCGGACCCAGCAGCACATTGGGCACTGGGTGGTATAGCAGGTTGGCCAGCGCATACTGCCCGCGCTCGAAGGACGTTTCCGCAGAACCGTCGGGCAGGTCGTTGTCCTGCAGAGAATAGCCGACCGTACTCGTCCAGCGGTCGGACCAGTTCAGATCAAGAAACGCAACGAGCCCAAGGGTGGAAATGAGCTCGCCCTGGATCGGTAGCTGTCCGTCCGGATTGAAGGCAATACCGACATCGGCGGAACCGTCGTTGAAGTAGTTGGAAATGCCCTCACCGTAGGTCAGCGAGCCACGGAACACGTGGGGCCCGAGGTTCACATTGGTGCTCAGGTTGACACCCCAGCCGACCTCGTCACCACCGAGGTCGATGCCGTCGTCTTGCGTATCCACCCACTGGATCTGGCGCAGGATGCCGGCGGCCTGGACGTGGCCCCAGTCCGCCTGATGGCGGTAATGGGCCGCCAGGTCCGGCACCTCGAAGTCCCCCTGGAGGCCGTCGAGTTCGACCCGATCGGCAAAGCGGCCCTCGTCGCCGCTGGCCCCGGGCTGCTCGAGCGAGATGGCAAAGCGCGAGCCGGAGTCCGTGGACCAGGGTGTCCAGCGCGCCTGGATGTTGCGGTAGAAGATCATGCCGCTCGGGCCCCAGTACTCGATGGAGTTGGGGAAGACGTCGATGTCCATGAAGGTGGACCAGTACTGGCCGGCCCCGAACTGGCCAAGCTCGCCCCAGGCGTGCCTGAGGCGGAAAGTGGTCTGGCCCGCGTCGGCCCCGACGCCAAACAGCTCGAACTCGAATATGGTCTTGAGGTCGCCATACTGGGTCGGCACGGATGAACTCACGCCCAGTCGGGACTGGCGGACGCTGGAGAACCAGCTGCCGTCGTCGCCGTACTGGTTCTCAAAAGAGGGCAGCTTGGTGGGTCGCACCACGTCG
>JBCDHO010000176.1:0-6066 GCA_038749855.1 Pseudomonadota bacterium | reverse complement strand
GGTCGTAAGTTTGGTGTAACAAGACCCTGCAAGGTGATCAGGGAGGCATAGAAGGCAGACCAAGTCTGCAACTCTTCCATGCCAAAGCTTTCAAACAGGCTGGCGGCATCCAGCAGCGCACCGATCTTTACACTCCAGTTTGCCGCGGTATCGGCAGGCGGAAGCTCGAGACCAAAGGACAACAGCTGGTAGGCACGCGCCAGGCGCCCGGTGCGGTCATCGCGGACCGTGATGCGGCTCAGACCCATGTCAAAGCGGGACCGGTCCGTGTCCAGGGGCGCGGTGACCCGGATGTCGAGCTGCCGTTCACTGCTCGGGGATGGCACGTATTGAAACAGCGGCGCGATACGACTCCCGGGCGTACCTGAAGCCACAAGGACTTCGCCTTCGATCGTGCTGATCACAGCTTCGAAAATCGCTTCCTGCCCATCGATCCGAACCAGCACCGCCTCGCCCGCGTTCTGGCGCACGAAGTACTCCTGCAGCTGACCACCGCCCGGCAGATCGGTGGCCCAGGCCGAAACCCAGGGCGCCAGCCCCAACAGGAGCGCACAGAGCACCCCACTGGCGCACCACCGGCGCTCCGGTGGCAACGACCCCCGCCCATCGATGCTAGAAACTGGTCTCATGCCTTTGAAATGCTGACGTCCCCAGGACGGATTGGCTAAAATTTGCGGACGACCCACCAGGATGCGTGGGCAAATCGGCATGCCGCATTGAACATAGGCCCTCGACCTGCTGTCAATGACCACCGACCCTTTCGGGAGCCAGCACAACCGTGAAACGTCCGGACCGGGAAACCTCCGTCTTCAGCACCTCGGCCATTGACCTGTTCGCCTCGGCCCTGGGCGCGTTCATCCTGCTCGTCATGCTGCTGTTTCCTTTCTATCAGAATGCGGGGCCCCAGGACGCCTTTTCGCGCACCTTGGACCTCGTGGAACAGCGTCGCCTGTCGGCAGGTGAAACGGAGGACCTGGAGGCGGAGCAACAGCGCATGGAGGACGAGTTGGATGAGCTGCAGGACAGCAACGCCCAGCTCGAGCTGCTCATCGCCCAGCTGCAGAATGATCTTCGCGACGTAAACCGCCAGATCAGCGAGCTGCCGGTCCCGGCGCCGGACGAGATCGAGATTCCGGAACCCGAGCCGACCTTTATCACCGATGGTGTCGAATTTTCCATTCTCGGACTCGCTTCCGAATCCAAGTCCTTCGTCATCGTCGTGGACATGTCGGGCAGCATGATCAATTACCAGGACCTCATGATCCGGTCCGTGCTCGAAATCCTCGAGCCGCTCGATGAGAGCAACGAGTTTGCCATCGTCGGCTACCAGGGTGCGCCAGCGCCCGTGCTCTGGCAGTTCCCCGGTGGGGACAGTCTGATGAAGGGAACACCGGAAAACCTTCGCCAGGCCCGGGAGTTCACACGGGGACTGGCACGGAAGTTTGTCGGCAGTACGCCCACGCATTTTGCGGTGCAGGCGGCGATGGAATATCCGGCCAATGCCGTCATCCTCATGAGCGACGGTGAACCGAACAACCCGCCCGGCTTTATCATCGAGGACCTGTCTCGCCGCAACCAGTTCCGGCAAACGGAGCTGCATACGGTGGCCATTGGTGACTACACGCACAACCGCAACCTTGTGCTGTTCCTGCAGACCCTCGCGCGTCTGAATAACGGCGACTTTGTTGGAGTATCGCGGTGAAGCACGGCCATCTTGAGCAGCAACGGAGCGCGCGCTCGTGAGAACCCGCTTGCGCGTGTTCGGTGTCTACTCGCTGTCCGCGGTGGACCTGTTTGCCTCCGCCATGGGTGCGTTCATCATCATCACCATCATCCTGATGCCGGATTACCAGAAGGAGGTCCGGCTGGAAGGACATCTGGCCGCCCTGGAAGCGCTGGCGCAGCGCACCGATGCTCGCCTGGAGGAGAGTGAACTGGGGGTCGAGCGGCTCGTCGTAGCCCTTTCGGCAGCCCAAACACGACAGCAGGAGCTCGAAGCAGAAAGGGAAATGCTGGGCAGTGAACTACAAACCCGGGAAGCCCAGCTGGTGGCCGCTGAGCAGGAACCTCCGCCGCCGCCTCCCACCGACGAAGAGAGCGAAGAACTGACTCCCACCAACCTGGTGACCTTTCGCTTTCTTGGCCTGAAAACGGAGCAGACCCGCTTCCTCATCCTGGTCGACATGAACCGCTTTCTTAGCGATCACGACGAGCTGGTGGAACGAACCGTTGCCCGCGCCCTCGACTCCCTTCAACCTGGCATGGAGTTCGGCATCCTGGGTTTCCAGCAACTGGACCGGGGTCCGGTCACCTATCGCTGGCCGGAGGACGGCAGCCTGGCCCGGGTGAGCCAGCGTAGTCGCCGCGGCGCGCTGCGCTTCGTTGCCGAACTCACGCCGCGCTTTGACGGTGGGTCTCCGATGATGGCGGCATTCCGGGAAGCCTTTGAGAGCGACGCGAACGCAATGATCCTGCTAAGCGACGGACTACCCAATCCACAGTTCAACGACAGCTTGCCACCCCGAGCGCTCGCCCAGGGCATCACCGTTGAAAACCGCAATGATGTCGAGATTCACGCGGTGACCATTGGTGACTACTTCAAGTACCAGGGGACCGTATCGTTCATGGAAACCCTCGCCCGGGCCAATTCAGGTAGCTTTCTGGCCCTGGCCCAGTAACGCCCGCGCGCACATCGAAATGAGGAAAATCAGTTAACATGACCACTTGTATCCAGGCCCGCTGCATCCACCGGCAGCGGCTGAATCGGTGCATCAACAAGGCAAAAGAACCGTGAACGCAGAAAGGACCGTTACCATCGGCAAGAACGCGACCTGCGATCTGTGCCTCGATCATGCGAGCGTCTCCGGCCTCCACGCCCAGGCGCGCCTCGACCCGGGTCACTTTATGTGGATCCGCGACGAACACTCGGCGCGCGGACTGCATCTGAAACGCAACGATGGCTGGACCCGGGTAAGACTGGTCTCCGCGTGTGCCGGCGACCGGCTGCGCTTTGGCGACGTCGAGGTGGAACTCGATCAAATCACCGCCCTCTTCGGCGCGGATGCCGATGTACGTCTCGCCAAGACACCGGCCGGGTCCCTCTTCGACACCCGGACTGGGCGCTACAAACTGCGCAATCCTGATGACGAGCCGACGCTGAACAATCCCAAACGCAACGCTTCCACGGGCGAGCTCGAGGACGGTGAGGAATGATTCACCAGGGCGAAATGAAGCTTCGCCTGGTCACCCTCGCGGTGAGCCTCGCTGCGGCCGTACTGGCCATTGCGCTCATGGCCCGCATACTGCCTGAGACGGCCGCAGCGATTTTGCTGGACGTCAATCGCGTCTCCTGGCCGTTCACGGTGCAGAACGTGCTGTGGCTGGCCTTCTTTGCTGGTCTGGGCGAGGTGTTTATCCGGTGGCGCGCGGGGCTTATCGAGGAAAGCCAGTTTGAACGGGCGTACCTGCCCGTTGACGATGAAACGGTGCTGCGCCCCGGGGAAGACATGACCCCGATTTACCAGAAAGTGCGCAGCAGCCGTTACCGGCAAATCTGTTTCGTTCCACGGCTGATCGAGCGCCTCGTGCTGAATTTCAATCTCAGCCGGTCCGTCGATCAAACCAACGCACTGCTCAACTCCAGCCTCGAACTGTTTCTGCACGAGCTGGATCTGCGCTACAACATCATTCGCTATATCACCTGGTTGATCCCTTCACTCGGCTTTATCGGTACCGTTGTCGGCATTATGCTGGCGCTGAATTACGCCGGCGATCGCGCCAACGTCGAAAGCCCTGAATTGCTCTATGAAGTCACCCAGCGCCTCGGCGTGGCGTTCAGTACGACGCTGCTCGCCCTGGTCATGGCTGCCATTCTCGTGTTTCTTCAAAACCTCGTGCAGGGCCGCGAGGAACGCACGCTGAACCGCGCTGGCCAGTACTGTCTCGACAACCTGATCAACCGCTTGTACGCACGATGAGCCCGATACCGGCAATTGGTCGCCTCTTGCTGGCCCTGACAGCCATGCTGTTGGTGACACCGCCGGCCGCAATCGCACAGCTACCAACGCGTTCGAGCATGCCGGATCCCGTCGTCCTGGTGGTCCGCGTGGTTGGGGAAGACAGCCTCAAACCTACGACAGGCGTGGTCATCGGCAGCAACAGCGCCGGCGAACGCCTGGTGATCGTTGCCGCCAGTTTTTTGGATGAACCGGGCGATGTCTACGTGCTTGATGGGGGCACAGACTTCCTGAGTGACAGTCTTGAGGCGCGTCGTCTGGTTGCGGACACCGACACCCCGGAAGAAGCCACGCTCGCGATTTTAGCGGTTCCCGGTCTCGTCAGACCGGCCATGCGTGTCACTTTCAACCCCCCTCCGACCGATCACGAGGTCCGACTCGCCGCCTGGCCGCCCGCGACCATGATGGCCGGTGGGACGCTGCCCTTCTGGATACCGGTCAATGTCGCCGGCGCCGAAACGGGCCAGCCGCAGACGCTGGTCGACGGCACCCGCGTTCCGAACCTGACCGGTCCCCTCATCGATCTTTGCGGACAGTGGGCTGGCATGGTGATTGCCGAGGGAGAACCCGGCATCCAGCCCGGCATCGAGCCCCGCGTGCTGCTCAATGATGAAGTGCTTCGAATCGCGGAGGAAATGTCCGTTAACCTGAGGCTGGAGGCGTGTATGCAGGTCGCGCCGGCCGGGGGAATCATCGCACCAACCACGGCGGTGCCCCCGCGTTCCGCGCGGGCGCCCGAGGGCCCCATCGCCGTCATCCTTGATCGCTATAACCTTGGCATGGGCGCCCTGGTGTTCCTGGCGTCGGCACTGATCAGCGGAGTTGCCTTCTGGCTATTGATCAAGCGCCGTGCAGCAAACCAGAAGCGTGCCCGGCTGAAACGCAGCCTGCAGTCCGAAACCGTCACCTTTTCCGCCCAGGGTCTGCCCACCCGGAGCACGCGGAATACCGGGCTGACCCGTGACGACCCGACAACCTTCACCCCTACCACGGCTCCGCCAGGGACGAGTGGCTGGCTCCGCATCCAGGGCAAGCATGCCGACGGGCGGCCCTTGCGCGCCGTGACCGCGGTTCATGAAGGCAAGTTCCAGGCCGTTATTGGTCGTGCGGGTGTGGAGCTTGCAGCAGACGGACCCGGCATCAGTCGCAAGCATGCGGTGATCGTCGGCGAAGGCGGGCGCCTGACCATTTCCGACCTGGGGAGCCGCAACGGCACCTTCGTCAATGGTGTGCGCTGCCTGAAGGACGAGATCTTCTACATCGACGAAGACGACAAGCTTCTGCTGGGCGCAGCGGAAGTAACGGTGCGGCTGTCACCGGTCAAGGGTCCCGTAACGTGAACCCCATCAACCCGGGCCTGCAGGTCGACGGCCTGCAGGTCCAGTCTGTCCTATACCGGACTGACGACGCCTGCTACTACCGGGTCGTCGACACGGCGCTCGGGACGGCCTTCGAGCTCAAAGAGTTCATTCCGCGAGAAACCATTGCATCGCGTCGCGACGACGGAACCATCGAGCCGCGGGCGGACGCAGAGACCATTTTCGACGAGGGCAAAAAGGCCTTTCGAGACATGGCCCGGCGGCTCCGGCCCCTGACGCATCCAGCGCTGCCTCGCGTCATTCGTCTCATTGAAGCGAATGGCACGCTCTACCAACTCCGCGAGGACCGGCCCGGCAGGACCCTGGCTCAGACCATGGCCCAGGGCCATGTGCCAGACGAAGAGACGCTGCGGTCGGCGCTCGTCAGCTTGTCAGGCGCGCTGGAGCAGCTCCATGAAGCAGGCCTGGTGCATGGCCATATTTCGCCGGAAACGGTCTGGCTTGGCGAGGATGGCGCGCTTTTCTTGCGCGGTATCACGGATTCCGACCTCACGTCCGCCGCCAGTGAAACCGACTTTGCGGCGCCTGAGCAAATGGGCGATGAACCGGTCGTTTCCAACGGTACCGATCGCGACCGCTAGATCCACCCAGTCCGATTTGGAATGTCGTGCTGACCGTGCCGGAGGCGGCGGAACGCATAGCGGCATTTCGAACAAGCCGTCGGTAGCTCT
>JBCDHO010000175.1:0-6072 GCA_038749855.1 Pseudomonadota bacterium | reverse complement strand
TCGTGAATTCATCCTTCGGGAAGCGCTTGAAGATGTGGCGCCGCGCTACGGCTGGATCATCATCGACTGTCCGCCGTCCCTGAACCTGCTGACGCTCAACGCCCTGGCTGCAGCCAACAGCGTCCTGGTACCCATCCAGTGCGAATATTACGCGCTCGAGGGACTCGCAGCCCTGCTCGAAACCGTCGAGCAGGTACGCAGCAGCGTCAATCCGAGACTTGAAATCGAGGGCCTGCTCCGCACCATGTACGATGGGCGAAATAACCTGTCTGCAGCAGTGTCTGATCAGCTGATGGAGAACTTCGGCGACCAGGTCTATCGGACGCTGGTGCCACGTAATGTGCGTGTTGCCGAAGCGCCAAGCCACGGGCTGCCGGTGCTGCATTACGATCCGGGTTCCCGCGGGGCCCTGGCCTACATCGGCCTGGCCGGCGAGGTGCTCCGGCGACGCCGGAAGCGCGAAGCGGGTTGATGCCGAGTGGGCAGCGCGGCTGAAGGGCCGCCAAACCAGACTGAGGAACCACCACCATGTCCGCCAAGAAAACCCCCCTGGGCCGCAACCTGTCCTCCATGCTCAGTCAGAGCACGCTGCAACATGCGCAGGAAGAGTCGCCGGTACCGGGGGACGCCAGCCTGCGATCGCTTCCCGTTGACCAGATCCAGCCCGGAAAGTACCAACCGCGCTCCGTCTTTGATACGGAACGGCTCGAAGAGTTGGCGGAGTCCATTCGCCAGCAGGGCGTGATCCAGCCGGTGGTCGTTCGCAAGCTGGGCGAGGGCGCCTTTGAGCTGATCGCCGGTGAACGCCGCTGGCGCGCCGCGCAGCTTGCGGGAATCGATACGCTTCCGGCCATTGTTCGACAGGTGCCCGATGAAGTGGCCATCGCAATGGCCCTCGTTGAGAATATTCAGCGTGAAGACCTCAACCCCCTGGAGGAAGCTGCCGCCCTGCGGCGCCTGGTGGACGAGTTTCAATTGACGCACCAGGAGGCTGCTGACGCCGTAGGCCGGTCCCGTTCCGCGGTCAGCAATCTTCTGCGCCTGCTTGAGCTGTCCGCTGAAGTGCGTGAGCTGGTGGATGACCGACACCTGGAAATGGGGCACGCCCGGGCGCTGCTCGCGCTCCCGGAGCACCTTCAGCCACAGGCGGCACGGGAGGTTGTGCGGCGTCAGCTCTCGGTGCGCGAGACCGAAGCGTTGGTTAAACGTCTGCAGGCACCGGCCAAACCACGTTCCACGGCCGTGGACCCGGACATCCTGCGTCTTCAAGACTCCCTGACCGAGCGCCTGTGCGCGCAGGTTCGTATCCAGCACAGCGGCAGCGGCAAGTCGAAGGGCAAGGGCAAGCTGATCATCAGCTATAACTCCGCCGATGAGCTTGAAGGGTTGATCGGTCACCTGATCGGCGACTGACTGCCGAAGGTGGGCGCCCGCGTCTGACCGTCGGCCAGTGGCACTGTCCCTACGCCCCCACGCTTTAACCCCCACGCTTTAACCCCTACGCTTTGACGTTTACCGCCAAGCGGCTTGCGGGCCTGGTCTTGTGCTCTCTGGCGTTGAGCCGCATCTAAGGGGCAACCTTAATTCCTGGAGTGCGTCATGCAGGGTTTCCCGCATCACTATCGTGTTTCCGGCCAGGCCGGAAACGAATCCACCGTCACCCTCGCCGCCGCTGGTTTGCCTGATCTCGCCACCATGCCGCCGCCTGAATTTGGTGGACCTGAGGGTTACTGGTCGCCAGAGACGCTGCTGACGGCATCCGTCGCTGACTGCTTTATCCTGACCTTTCGCGCCATCGCCAGCGCTTCGAAGCTGGACTGGTCAGCGATTGCTGTTGATGTCGAAGGAACGCTCGATCGCACTGGCGGTGTGATGAAGTTCACGCGCTTCGATCTCAAGGCGCGTCTCACGGTGCCCGCTGGCACTGACCACGACAAAGCGGAGCGTATCCTGCACAAGTCCGAGTCGGCCTGTCTGGTCACCGCGTCTCTGGCAACGGAAAACCACCTCGCGACGGAAATCGTCGAAGCCTGAGCCCCGGTCGGGGTTTCCGGCCATCACGGCGCGTCAGTTGTGTTGCTGGGATGAAAGCGCCAATGGTAAACTTCCGCGTCTTTGGCCGGCCTGAGCGCCGTGCCATGAGGGAACGCCTGACCGCATGACCGCTTCGGCTACCGAGAGCGGACTCCGCATGACGAAACGCTGGCTTCGCGCCCAGTCCCTGTGTGGGCTCGGTGTGGCCGCGCTGGCTTTTGTCGTGGCGGGCCAGGTCGCCGCCTACTCGGCCCTGTTCGGTAGCCTGGCGGTTTACCTGCCGACGCTCGGTTTCGCGCTTATCGTGGCGCGGAACTTTGGTAAGGACAGTGGCAGCTTTCTCGGCGCAGCCGTGCTCGGAGAGCTGTTCAAGTGGTTGTTTTGCGGTGCGATTTGCATTGCGGTGTTCGTCTGGGTCGATCCCCTGGCGGCCGGCTGGTTCTTTACCGGCATGTGTTTGGCGCTCCTGGCCGGCTGGCTGGGGTTGATTTTGAGCAGTTAGGACCCACATCGCGCGTGGGTCGGACGTTTAAAAGAACGGAAACGAAGCATGGCAAGCAGCGGCGAAGAGCTGACACCAACAGGTTATATCGAACACCACCTTACCAACCTCACTTGCGGGTTCGGCGAGGAGGGTTTCGTTTGCGGTGGCGCCGACGTGGCTGCCCAGCTGGGCTTCTGGGGCTTCCATCTCGATACGCTGGTCTGGGCTTCAATTCTCGGCCTGGTTTTCTTCTTCCTCTTCCGCAGCGTGGCCAAGGCGGCCAACAGCGGTGTACCGACCCGCTTCCAGGCAGGTATCGAGATGATCGTCGAATTCGTCGACGAATCAGTTCGGGACAATTTCCACGCGAGTAACCGGATGATCGCGCCCCTGGCGCTGACCCTGTTCGTGTGGATCTTCTTCATGAACCTCATGGACCTGGTTCCCGTTGACTGGCTGCCAGAGACGGCCGTCGCAGCGGGTATTCCTTACCAGAAGGTCGTGCCGACCACCGACGTGAACGCGACGCTCGGCATGAGCATCACCGTACTCCTGCTCATTGTTTTCTTCAGCATCAAGGTCAAAGGCGTCGGCGGCTTCATGGCGGAGCTTGTCATGAACCCGATGGACCCCCGGCAGCTTGGGCTGCCCAAGGTGCTCTGGCCGTTGCTCATGGCCTTCAACCTGCTGCTCGAGGTGGTTTCATTGCTGGCGAAGCCGGTTTCCCTGGGCCTTCGACTCTTCGGCAACCTCTACGCCGGTGAGTTGATCTTCATCCTGATTGCCATCGTGTACACCGCCGGTTCCGGTGTCTTCGCCGCGGGCCTCGGCCAGCTGTTCGGCGAGACCGTGCCGTGGTGGTGGCATGTCGGTGGCGGTGTGGCCGTGCTGGCCACGATCGTGGCGAACATGAAGAACAAGCTCGCCATGAAACCGACCGTCTTCCTGCTCGCGATCCTGCTGTTTGCAACGGGTGGGGCGGCGTTCCTGGGCGGTGAACTGCTGCACTTTGGCTGGGCGGTGTTCCACATCCTCGTCATCGTGATGCAGGCGTTCATTTTCATGATGCTGACCATCGTGTACCTGAGCATGGCGCACGAGCATCACTAAGCGATTAAGCGCCAAACGATAGAAACTGAATTTTTTTGCTTTACCTCTAAAACTGGAGTGTTTTCATGGAAACTGTAATTGCTGCAACGGCCTACTCCGTGGCCATCATGATCGGCCTCGGTGCCCTCGGTGTGGGTATCGGCGTGGGCATCCTGGGTGGTCGCCTGCTGGAGAGCTCTGCTCGTCAGCCGGAACTGGCTCCCATGCTGCAGACGAAGTTCTTCCTGGCCGTTGGCCTGCTGGACGCCGTGGCCATTATCGGTGTCGGTATCGCGCTGTTCTTCACCTTCGCGAACCCGTTCATCGGCCTGCTCGGCGGCGCTTGATTTCGTCGCCACCGTCGGCTGCATTGAGCGCCGGCGGCGGGCAAACCAGGAGGATCCGGCATGAACATTAATGCCACCCTGATTCTGCAATCGATCACCATGATGATCTTCGTGTGGTTCTGCATGAAGTTCATCTGGCCGCCGATCATTCAGGCCATTGACGAGCGTCGCGAAAAGATTGCTGACGGCCTTGCCGCGTCCGACCGTGCCGAGAAGGCACTTGAGGTCGCGAACGAGGAAGCCGAGCAGCACATCAAGGAAGCGCGTGATCGCGCCGGCCAGATTGTTGACCAGGCGAGCCAGCGCCAGACGCAGATTCTCGACCAGGCGCGTGAGGACGCGACCTCGGAGCGCAAACGCCAGGTAGCGGCAGCCGAGGCGGACATCGCCCAGGCGACCAACCAGGCCCGCGAGGAACTGCGCAGCGCTACGGCCAGCTTGGCCGTGATTGGTGCATCCAAGATTCTCGAGAAGGAAATCGATGAGCAAACTCATAAGGAGCTCATCGACAAACTGATCGCAGAGCTATGAGCAGCCTGACGACACTGGCGCGACCCTACGCCAAGGCGGCCTTCGAGGTTGCCCGCAGCGCGGGTCAGCTGGCCGAGTGGGGTGCAGCCCTTGAAAGCACGGCAGCTGCCGTGGCGGTCCCGGCCATGGGTGAGGCGCTGGACGCCCCCGGCCTGGGAGCCAGCCAGGCGGTGGACCTGGTCCTGGAGGCAGGTGGAAATCCGGATAACTCCGGCTTCCGACGCTTCCTCGACGTCCTCGCCGAGAACGAACGGCTGTCCCTGCTGCCGCAGGTGTCCGAGCTGTACGCGGTACTGCGCCAGGAGGCGGAAAACCGTCTCGACGTTCGCGTGGTGTCGGCCGTTGCCCTCGATGAGGATCAGTCCGGTCGACTGGGTGCCGCCCTGGAGCAGCGCTTTGAGCGCAGCGTCGCGGTTCACAACGACGTGGATCCGACCCTGCTCGGTGGGGCGGTGATCTACGCCGGCGATGAAGTGATCGACGGATCTGTGCTGGGGCGCCTGAAGCGCCTGCAGGGATCTCTGGCCTGAGCCTGGGCTCGGGCAGCGTCACGCGCAACTTCGCGGGCGACGCAATGCCAAATGATGGCCAATGACTTGATGTAGCGACTCCGCCCCGGGCGGACTCTCACAGGAACAGAATGATGCAAGCAACCCTGAATCCATCCGAAATCAGCGACCTGATTCGCAAGCGCGTCGAGGAGCTCGACATCTCCTCCGAGACCCGTAACCAGGGCACGGTGGTCAGCCTGTCAGACGGTATCGCACGCATTCACGGTCTCGAAGAGGCCATGCAGGGGGAAATGATCGAGTTCCCCGGCAACACCTACGGCCTGGCCCTCAACCTTGAGCGCGATTCTGTGGGTACCGTGGTCCTGGGTGACTACGAGCACATTTCCGAGGGCGATACGGTCAAGTGCACCGGACGAATCCTCGAAGTGCCGGTCGGCCGCAACCTGCTCGGTCGCGTCGTGGATGCCCTGGGCAACCCGATTGACGGCCAGGGCGAGATCGAGAACGACGGCTACTCACCGATCGAAAAGGTGGCGCCGGGTGTTATCTCCCGTAAGTCCGTCGACCAGCCGATGCAAACCGGCCTGAAGTCCATCGACGCCATGGTGCCGATTGGTCGTGGCCAGCGTGAGCTGATCATTGGTGACCGCCAGATCGGTAAGTCCGCCATCGCCATCGATACCATCATCAACCAGGCCAAGTCCGGCATTAAGTGCATTTACGTGGCCGTCGGTCAGAAGCAGTCCACGGTGGCGAACGTGGTGGCGAAACTTGAAGAGTTCGGCGCCATGGAGCACACGATCGTGGTCAACGCCTCGGCCTCCGAGTCTGCGGCCATGCAGTACATTGCGCCCTACGCGGGCTGCACCATGGGTGAGTACTTCCGCGACCGCGGTGAAGACGCTTTGATCATCTACGACGATCTGTCTAAGCAGGCCGTCGCCTACCGTCAGGTCTCCCTGCTCCTGCGTCGCCCGCCCGGTCGTGAAGCCTACCCCGGTGACGTGTTCTACCTGCACTCGCGCCTCCTCGAGCGCGCAGCACGCGTGAACGCCGACTACGGGGAGAAGATCAC
>JBCDHO010000174.1:0-6103 GCA_038749855.1 Pseudomonadota bacterium | reverse complement strand
GGCCAGCGCGCAGGCGCCGGAAGCGATCGGAGCGCTCAGGGCGCAGCACCTGACCCTTGCCAAGGCGCTCGGCCTTTCCGACTGTTCCTGGCTCGAGGCGGGCATCGCGCAGCTGGAGTCCGCCCTGGTGCTCCCGGCAGGTCCGCAGCGGACGGCAGCGGTTCTTGCGCAGGGAGAGTGGCTGAGCAGTCACCTCGGCGAGGCGTTCCTGGCGCAGGGTGAACATCCGGCCTGCTGGGTCGATGCACGGGATGCCTTGACGGCCCTTCCCGAGCCGAATCCGGAGAGCCGCAGGGCCTGGTTATCAGCACGCTGCGAGGCGGGTGCCGAGCCTGCCCTGGCCGAGCGCTGGGCCGCCCGGGGGCCGGTGCTCATTACCCAGGGTTACGTGGCCCGGTCACCGAATGGAGGCACGGCGCTCCTGGGACGCAGCGGGTCCGATACTTCAGCGGCCCTATTGGCGACGCGCCTGGACGCCGAAGCCGTAGAGATCTGGACGGATGTACCCGGCCTGTTTACCGCAGACCCACGCATCGAGCCAAACGCCCGGCTTGTGGATGCGCTGTCTTTCGAAGAGGCCCTGGAAATGGCGGCCAGTGGGGCGCGGGTGATTCATGGCCGCTGCATCCGAGCCGCTGCCGCTGCGCGTATTCCGCTCTTGATTCGGACCCTGGCGGCGCCCGAAGCGCCGGGTACCCGCATCAGCGACGACGCGCCGACCGAACGTACGACCGCGCGCGCCGTGGTCAGTCAGCCGGACATGCTCGTGCTTCTGCTGCAGAACCTGGATACGCGTCAGCAGGTGGGTTTCCTGGCCGGCGTGTTTGAGGTGATTTCCCGCGCGGGCCTTTCCGTGGAGCAGGTGGCCACGTCGGAGACCACGACGACGCTGGCGATCGATACGGTGGTCAACCATCTCGACGCCGATGGCGTAGATGAACTGGTCAGCGCACTCGAGCCCCTGTGCACGGTCGAGGCCTTCAATCACTGTGTCTGCGTCAGCCTGGTGGGACGCGATGCGCGGTTGGCACTCCATGGTCTCGCCGCGACGCAGGCGTTTTTCCGCCGGCATCGCTTGCTCATGATGTCGCACTCGGCCGCAGACCGCTCCGTCAGCCTCCTCGTTGACCGGGCCGGCGCCGATGAGCTCGCGCGAATTCTTCATGCAGAGCTCGTGGTAAGGGACCAGGTTTCGGATTCCACCGTGGTCCCCGTGGCAGCCCTGGGCGATGACTGACACAGGACGGTGCGCGCGGTGACCATGGCCTCGGGCAAGGCAGCGGCGCGGGCCGAGGTGTTTCGCTTTCAGGAGCGTCGCTTCGACCCTGTGACCGGCACCCTTGAGCTTGCCTATGGCTTCGAGCGGGGCGAACCCCTGGTAGAAACGTTCGTTTTTCCCTATGCACCCTGGCCGGAAGATCCGGCGCGCCGGGTGGCCTTCGGTGAGGCCTGCGCACTCCTCCATTTGCTCGCAGGGGTGAGCTACTACAAGGCGGCCCTGCCGCCCGTGATCGACACGGGCAGCATTGTGCTGGACACGAGTCTCGCGCACTTTCTACAGACCAGCTGGACCGAAGGGCTGGGCGAGTTCGCCTACGTCAACGAGCTTGATCTGCGGGATACGATCCGCTTTCCCGTGGGCGAGGACGTTCCACCGAATCCGCCTGTTGACGGTGCGCTGGGATTGCCGGATCGGGCGCTTGTGGCGATGGGGGGGGGTAAGGACAGCCTCGTCAGCCTCGAGCTGCTCCGTGCGGCGGATATCGAAGTGCAACCTGTCACGGTGGGCAATTCTGAACTGATTGGCGACACGGTGCGTGCGGCGGGGCTGCCACTGCTGCGCATCGAGCGGACGCTGGCGCCGCGACTGCTGGACATGAACCGGGCAGGCGCCTGGAACGGCCATGTGCCGGTGACCGCCATCAACATGGCGATTCTGGCGTGCGCGGCATTGCTCTATGGCTATCGCTGGGTCGTGTTCTCCAACGAACGGTCTGCTGAGGAAGCCACGCGTTTGAACGCCGACGGCCAGCCGGTAAACCATCAGTATTCGAAGTCCCTGGCCTTCGAGCGGGCCTTTGGCACGCAGCTGGCGCAGCGCGTGGCGCCGGATCTCGAGGTGTTTTCCCTGCTCCGGCCCCTGGGCGAGGCAGCAGTGACCCGGCGTTTTGCCGACATGACGCGCTACCACCCGGTGTTTTCCAGCTGCAACCGAAATTTTCATCGCGACGGCAGCCGCATTGAAGGGCGCTGGTGTGGCGACTGCCCGAAGTGTCGTTTCACGAGCTTGGCACTAGCACCCTGGCTGTCACCAGAGGCGTTGACAGCAATCCTCGGTGCCAACCTTCTCGATGACCCGCAGCAGGAAACGGGTTTCCGGGCCCTGGCTTCGCTCGGTGTAGAGAAACCCTTTGAGTGTGTGGGTACGGTAGAGGAAAGCCGGGCGTTACTGGCCGCCCTGGCGTGTTCGCCCGCCTGGAAGGATTTTGCGGTGGTAAAGGCCCTGGCGCCGGAGGTGTCGGGCACCGAACCGATTCTCGCTTCCCTGCTGTCCGTTGACGGGCCCCACTGCATCCCGGACGAGATTCTCGCGCGTGTTGCGTTCTGAGCTCGACGGACAATCGCTGGGCCTGCTGGGTTTTGGCCGTGAAGGCCAGGCGACTCGGACGTGGCTTCGCAAAGCCTTTCCCGACCTGCCCCTCACGCTTTACAGCGAGTCACCGCTGCCTGCGACGGTGGTTGATGCACTTGGCCAACATGACCGCCTGGTGGTGGCGCCGCTCGACGGTGCTGCCCTGCGGAGCCACGATGTGCTGGTGCGCTCACCGGGAATCAGCCCTTACCGTAAGGAACTGCGTGAGGCCGGAGAAGCAGGGGTGCGCTTTACCAGTGGCACCAACCTCTGGATGACGGAGCATTCCGATGTCCGCACGCTGTGCGTTACCGGCACCAAGGGCAAGAGCACAACGACGGCGCTGCTCACGCACCTGCTGAGCGCTGCGGGTGCCCGTGTCCGCATGGCGGGAAACATCGGTATTCCACTGGTTGCCTGTGACCCCACCGACGCGGATTGGTGGGTCGTGGAGCTGTCCAGCTACCAGCTCTGCGACCTCGAAGCGCCGCCTTGGCTTGCGCTTTTGCTGAATCTCTCGGACGAACACCTGGACTGGCACGGCAGCGCCGAGCGCTATCACCGTGACAAGCTGCGCCTCGCCGAGCTCGCCCCGTCCGGGCGGTTGCTGGCTAACGGTCAGTGCCCGCTGTTCCGAAGTGCCCTGGCGCACCGGACGGATACGGCCTGGTACAACATGCCTGAAACGATTCACGTGCAAAACGGTGTCCTTTGGCGCGGCGCAGAGCGCCTTCCGGATCTTCCCGGTGCGCCGGGGCCGCACAACCTCGAAAACCTCGCCGGTGCGCTTTCGGTCCTCGACCACATCGGTCTCTGGCCGGAGCCGCTGGCGCCGGCGCTGGCGTCGTTCAAGGGCCTGCCGCACCGTCAATACACGCTCGGCTGGCGTGGTGGTTTGCGCTTTGTCGACGACAGTCTTTCGACCACGCCGGTCGCGACCCTGGCGGCCCTGGAGGCGCTCCGAGTGACGCCCGGAGGGGATGACGCCCAGGTGATCGATGGGCAGCCATCGGCCCACATGGCGGAGGCGCAGTCCGCCACGCCAGCGGTGACCGTGCTTGTGGGCGGCCTTGACCGGGGCATCGATTGGTCCGTGCATATCGACCTGCTGCGTCGTGCGGCCCCGCATACTCTCATTGGTCTTCCGGATAGCGGTTCCCGCCTTATCCGGGTGCTGGAAGCTGCGGGGCTTCGTCCGCCTGGGGGAATGCATGTGGCGCGGGACATGCGGGAAGCGGTTGACCTTGCCCTTTGCAAGACGCCGAGGGGTGGGACGGTGCTGCTCTCGCCCGGCGCGCCGAGCTTTCCCGTCTACCGTGATTACCGGGAACGTGCCCAGGCCTTTGCGCAGGCTGCGGGTCTGTCGGCGGCTTAAGCTGCGGTCTCGCTGATATCGATGGTCGGCCGTCGGGGCGCGGGGTACCCAGGGAAAGCAAGGCCGCGGGGTCCCAGGGGTGAGGAGTGCAGAGATACCCTGTTGGTATGAGGGAGAGACCATTGACCCCGCGGCCTTACAACCATGGACCGTGAAAGTCGGGAAAAAGTTTCAAAAGACCTTAGAATGCAGCCCCTGAATATCTGAACGATTCATTTCTGAACGGCTCATTCCTGAACGATTCATTCCTGATAGTGGAGAACGTAATCCATGACCGAAGTAAGCAGCGGCGCCACGGCGCTGATCGAAACCTCCAAGGGCCCTATCCGTCTGCGTCTCTTTGACCAGCTCGCCCCCGTCACCGTGGCCAACTTTGCCAACCTGGCACAGCATGGCTTTTACGACGGCCTCAATTTTCACCGGGTGATTCCCGATTTCATGGTTCAGGGCGGATGCCCGCACGGTTCGGGCACCGGTGGTCCGGGTTACCGTTTCGAGGACGAGTGTTCCCCGGAAGCCCGCCACGATGCACCCGGAAAGCTCTCCATGGCCAATGCCGGCCCGGGGACCAACGGCAGCCAGTTCTTCATCACGCACGTGCCGACGAACTGGCTTGACGGCAAGCACACGGTCTTCGGCGAGGTGGTCGATGAGACGGATCAGGCGGTGGTTAATGCCATTGGCCAGGGCGACACGATCGACAAGGTGACCGTGGACGGTGTGGACGCGGTGTTGGCCGGCCAGGCGGAGCGCATTGCGGAGTGGAATCTTTCCCTGGACGCGGGCACGCCCTGAGGCCGAAACGTTCGGCCGAGGACTAGCGGGTGCGCTCGTGGCTGTAGCGCGCGAGCGCGGCGAGCGCATCCCGATAGGCTGAAGCGGGCAGGCAGTCCAGCAGTTCAAGGGCGCCCTGAGCCTCGTTTCTGGCAGCCTCTGCGGTGCTCGCGAGCGCGCCGGTGCGGCGGATGATGTCCAGGACCTGGTCCAGCAGGTCAGCGCCATCGGCGGCGAGGGCCTCATCGATGAGTGCACGCTCAGCGGTGGTCGCGCGTTCCCGGGCAAATATCAAAGGCAGCGTCGGTTTGCCCTCGGCGAGGTCATCACCGACGTTTTTCCCCAGCGCGTCCGCGTCGCCCGCATAGTCGAGCAGATCATCGGCGATCTGGAACGCCCGGCCCAAGCGGGCACCGTAGCCTGCAAGGGCCTCCTCCATGTCGCGGCCCTGGCCTGCGACAACCGCGGCAAGGCGCCCGGCAGCCTCAAAGAGCTTGGCGGTTTTGTTATCAATCACCCGGTAGTAAGCCATCTCACTGACTTCGGGGTCGCCCAGGTTGAGCAGCTGGAGCACTTCGCCCTCGGCAATCGTATTGGTCGTGTCGGCCAAAATCTCCATGATGCGCATTTCATTCAGCGTCACCATGAGCTGAAAGCTGCGGCTGTAGAGAAAGTCGCCGACGAGCACGGCCGCCGAGTTGCCCCAGACGGCGTGTGCGGAGCGTCGGCCGCGACGCGTGTCGGACTCGTCCACCACGTCGTCGTGCAACAAGGTGGCTGTGTGAATGAACTCGATGATGGCCGCCAGTACCGGCGTTTCCTCGCCCTCGTGGCCGCAGGCACGCGCCGCAAGGCACAGCAGCAGGGGACGCAGACGCTTACCGCCGCTGCCCACAATGTACTCGGCGACCTGGTTGACCAGCACCACTTCCGATGTCAGCGCCGCGCGGATACACCGGTCCACGCGCCGCATATCGGCAGCGCCCAGCGCCAGCACCTTGTCGATATCGACGGTCGGTGCTGCGGTCAGTTCGGTGTCCGCCTGCTCGGCGGTCAGGACGTGCTCATTCGCCATGGGATGGCTCGGTGCTTCGAAGGCAAAACGCATTATACGGGCGTGCCCCCGTGGGATGAAGTGAAGGCGATCCGGCGATTTCCTGCAGTGCGACGGGGGACCTGCCGCTGGCGTGTGCGCTGGTCGAAGCGTGAAGATATTGGCCTGGCGCGAATAGGCCCCGGTCGGTTTTGACGCCCCTTGCGCCGGGGGGCACTGTGCTACACTTTCGGGCCTTCAACGCGGCGCCGCCCGGCGTCACGAACAG
>JBCDHO010000173.1:0-6151 GCA_038749855.1 Pseudomonadota bacterium | reverse complement strand
TGGCCCGGGGCACGGCCTGGTTCATGATCGTCATCGTGGACGAGGTGGTACCACCAGACCCAGACCTCGATGACAACATCGCGATCACGAATGTCCCCGTTCCGATTGTTGAACCGGACGAGGATTCCCAGCCCTGCGATGAAATCATCGGCGGCGCGCCCTCGCTGTTCAATCCGGGCATCAACGACGCCTGGTTCAATCCCGAGACCGCCGGCCAGGGTTTCTTTTTCAACGTATTCCCGGATGCGGGCGTCTTTTTCCTGTCCTGGTTCACCTTCGATACGGAAGCGCCGGACGCTTCGGTGCAGGCCATGCTCGGCGCACCGGGCCAACGCTGGCTCACCGCGGCGGGGACGTGGTCGGGCAACACGGCCGAACTGACGGTCACCAACAGTTCCGGTGGGGTTTTTGATTCCGCCTCGCCACCGGTTAATCAGGACGAGGGGTACGGCACGCTCGTTGTGACGATGATCGATTGCGGCAATGCAGAAATCCGCTACGAGTTTCCGGATCTGGGGCTCAGTGGCACGGTGCCGTTGCGGCGCGTTGTGCGGGAGAACGAAGCGCTCTGTGAGGCGCTTACGGAGGGCAATTGAGCAGACTCCCCGGCGTTTCAGGATGAGCTGTGATCTGCGCCCGGGCGCCCGGACTTTTGCAGTAGTAGCAGCGCCAGCGCAATCATCGCCGGCACCCCCTGCACCAGGAATATTGTGGGTTTAACCGTGATCCCGCCAAACACACCGGCGACGACAACACAGGCCAGGAAAAACACCAGGACATGCCGGCCCTGATCGCCGCGGATCAGCCCCCAAATCAGGCCGGCAGCGAGAAAACCGTTGTACAGCCCCTGGTTGGCCGCCAGCGCGGCAGATTCCCGGGCAAAGGCCTCCGTCATCCCGAAGGTGCGCATGCCCACGGGCTCGGTCCATAGAAACATCTCCAGCACCAGAAAACCCAGGTGCTGCAAGGCGACAAAGCCTACGAACAGGCGTGTGATCCTGATCGTTGCCACGCTACCTGTTGTGTTCATGGCGATTCCCCCTGTCGACGCGTCGTAGCAAGCTGCTTCCATGAGCCGGCCCGACAACTCGTTAATCCGTCGACGCGGTGATTCATCAGCTTCTAAATAAGTGGCACGAACAATGCTATCATTCTGCCGGTGCGGGTAGGGGTCATCAGGGAAGGTCAATGAATCTGAAAAACACGCATCTTGCGGCAATCCTGTCGCTTGGCGCGCTGGTACTGACCGGCTGCGGCAGCCAATTCACTGATTTCCAGGCACCCGACGCCGTCGGCGCGAACGAGCAGTTCGGCGCGGCCGTCGAACACGAATGGCTGGAAGACTTCTCACCCTCGGAGGCAGTGCCCAACGCCCAGTTCATGTTCATTGTGGTCGCGCCTGATGAATGGACCATGGGACCCGTTGCCGAGTATGAAGGCACCATGAACAACGGCGACTTCAGCCTGAATCTCGACTTTGACCTGCTGCCCGCACCGCCCGTCACCAACTACATTGATTACGTTGAGCAAGGAGGTGACACGCCTTCAGCTCCCTTCCCGGACTCCCTTGACTGTGTCCAGTATCTCGAAGAAGTGGGCATTGGACCCGGTTTCACGGCGTACTACTACCTCTCCACGGAGCCATTCCCAGAGGAAATCGTTGTGCTTGGTGATGGAGGCGGCTTTAGCTGGGGCATGCAATCCGGACCCAATGCGGGTGGTTACAATGTCACCGTGTTACATGCCCTCTATGGCGAATATGAGGGCAACGTAGGTCAGACCTTAACGGACGTGACGCAGTGCACGCTGTTGAACGAGGGAGCGCAGGAGAACAATCCGTCCTTTGCCGAGCGCAACATTCTCCAGGTCGAGAGCGCTGCCCCGCCACCGTCACCCGACCGACCACCGTTTGTGCAGCCAGTGCCCGTCGACGGCGCGCTGGCGCTGCTCGTGCTGGCTTCGCTGATGCTGCTCGCGGGTTTCTACATCGGGCGAAAGCCCTGAACCGCTGAGCGCTGACACTAATCGCGAACTGAACGCCCCACGCTAAGCCACGCGGCCGTGCTAGCATGCGCGTCAAATCGGGAACATAGGGAAAATCCATGACCCTCAGGAACGTCCAGTACTCCGCATTGCTGCTGATCGCGGCACTCGTGCTCACCGGCTGCGGGAGCGAACTCACGTCGATCGAAGCGCCCGACGCTGTCAGCCCGAACGAGAGCTTCGAGGTGGAAATCGACCATGAGTGGCTGGAGCAGTTCTCACCTCGGCAGGCCGTGCCGAACGCGACCCTAATGCTGATCGTGGCCGCGCCCGACGAATGGACACCGTCACCCCAGGCGCAATATGTGGGCACCGTAGACGGTGGCGAGGTGGACGTGCAGTACGACATGGTTCTGCTTTCAGCGCCACCGATGACCAACTACAACGAATACGTAGAAGCCGGCGGCGAGACCCTCGGTGACCCGTTCCCTGAACTGCTCGACTGTAATGTACAGCTTGAACCGGATGACACGCCCGGTTTCACCTACCATTTCTATCAGGCAACGGAACTGTTCTTCGATGATACGGTGCGCGTTGGCGATTCCGGCACATTCACCTTCATCATGCAATCCGGGCCGAACGCTGGCACCTACGAGCTTGGTGCGGTCCACGCGCTGTACGGCGAATGGACCGGTGACATTGAGCAGCAGCCGACGGACGTGACCCAGTGCACGCTGCTCACAGACGAGCCCCAAGGCACAAGCGTGTCCTCGATCAGCACGACGATCAATCAGTTTGAAAGCGCCGCACCGCCCCCGGCGCCAACACCAGGCGGGCCTACCTTTGTCAGGCCGGTGCCGGTCGACGGCGCCCTGGCACTGCTCGTGCTGGCTTCCCTGATGCTGCTTGCGGGTTTTTACCTCGGGCGTAAGCCCTGATCGGCTTCAGGCCGGGTTTCTTTCCATCCAGTCCATGAGCCGGCTCAGGTTGCCGGCTTCCATGCGCTGTGTGAAGGGCGAGGATCCGTCTCCGAACACCGTAGAAACCAGGATCTTGGGATTTACGCTGGCCTCTTCGGGGTCGAAATCCTCATGCCTTGATCCACGGTGCGTGGTGCAAATATCAATCAATACCACGTCGCCCCGTCGGGCGTTGATGGCCTTCACCGCGATCGAGCCATCGGGAATGGCATCGGCATCACTGTCCATGGAGATATCGACCGTGTGGGACCCGGGAATGACTTTGAGCGAAGCGGAATCCTGCAAATAGACGATTGCCTTGAAGAGGGTACCGTGGTGCTCAGCACATGGGGTGTCGGTACCCATCAGGGGCCTGAATTTCCCGCGCAGAATGTCCTTGTGCCACTGCTGTGAGCGGTTGACGGTGATGTCGCTCAGACCAATGGTTCGAACCTTGTCGCCACACAGGGCGCGGACGCTTTTCTGTATCTCGGGCTCAGCGGTAAGCATCAGGTGCAATGGTTCAAGCTGTGGGTAGCGATGGAACCCCGCCAGGTGCCGGGAGGAAGCCAGCTCTCGCGTGTTGCTCATGAGGTCCTGATGGGCGATGACCTGTTCGCGTGCACGTGCAATGTCGTCCGCCGAGAATACACCTTCAAGAACAGCGACGCCGTCGCGCTCAAGATCTTCTTTAAAACCCATAATTTTTCGTGGCTCGTTTCAGGGGAAGTGAGCGGGCATCGGTCAAGGCCCTTGGTGCGTGACCGCATTGTTTTCCGCAGCGCACCCAGCGTTCAGCGCCCGCCAAACGTGGGATAATAGCGGACTTTCAAACACCGCATCAGCTAACCGCAAAACCATGCAAACCATCACGATCTGGCAATACTGGGAAACGCCTTCAGGCAGCAGCAAGCCGACCTACATCACCCTCTGTCAGGAAGCGGTTCGAAAGGTGTGCGCCAGCTGTGAGGTCGTTCTCATCACACCAGAAAACCTGCACGAATATTTGCCGGACATCCCCTTCGACCTCAACCGCATCCGCCTCGTGCGTGAAACCGCTCCGGCCATTGCCTTGAAGGCGGACTACGTTCGCATTGCCCTGCTCCAAGCTTACGGTGGCATGTGGCTGGATAGTGATTGTGTTCCATTCAAGGACCTGGGCCCAATCCTCCGAACCGTGTTCAAAGCGCATGAGTTCTACGGCATGCGCAAGACGCGCACCAACGGTGTGCTGAGCAATGGCGCCATCGGCTCTGTTGCGGGTGGTGCCATCGTCACCCAGGCCTTGCAACGACAACACGAAATCATTGCGCGAAAGCTGGAGCGAAACGAGGGCTTCGCCTGGACAGAACTCGGGGCGAGCATTCTGAGCCCCCTGTCCGAAGCCCACGAGGACACGATCTTCCTGGAGCCCGAGGAGCATTTTCACCCGATTCATTTTGAGCAATCCGATACGCTTTGGGCGCCTTCAGACCGCATACGGCTGACCGATGTGGTCACGGACGACACAAAACTTTTGATGCTGTACAACAAACGAACTGCAGACAACGACCGCACGCGCACACGGCGTCAAATTCTCAATCACAACAGCCTGGCAAGCCAGGCGCTACGACGCAGCCTGGAAATCGTGCCCCGGCAACCCAAGCCCAGGACCACGCTGGCCCCGGCCAACGTGGAAGCGGTGCTCACCACCTATCGCCGGCCTGAAGCCTGCGTCGCCTTTGTTGAATCCTTTCGGCGTCAACTGGGTAACGACATTGCCTTGCACATTGCCATCCAGGGCGAGACACCCGAGGCCCTCGCGGCAGCTCAGACTCAATACGACTTCCGCGTGACCAACGTACCCGATGATTTTGGCCTCTCCGCATCACGCAATCTGCTGCTCGATGCCTGCCACCGGCCCGTCATGTTCCTCTGCGATGACGATTTTGTCTTCGACGAACGACTGCGTCTCGACCTGGCCCTGGACATTTTCTCACGGCATGACGACATTGGCATTCTCGGCGGGCTGTTCGAAAACTATTTCTACGATCAGGACGGGGCCCTTACGCAGGGCCCCGTCCCCTCAGCGTTCAACCATTTTTGTTGGCAAGACGATCAGGCGATCGTCTACCTGCCTGCGCAATACCTGGAGTTAGAACGTCACTTCATTGACGAAACGTTCTACTTCCAGGAGATGCAAACCGTGAATAACTTTGCGCTGATGCGGCGCGACATGTTCGCGGCGCTCAAGCTCCGGTGGGAAGACCAATGCCGGATCATGGGCGAGCACGAACGTTTCTATCATGATTTCCATGCGGTCGAGGACAATCCCTACCGGGTCTGCTATACGAATACCCTTGTCTGCCAGCATCATCGCCGGTCCAATCCGGAGTACCAACAGGCGCGCTCGCGGCTCGAGGGACTGGAGACCGCCATGCAAACCATGGACGTGAACCGACTGGATTTTTTGGGCAAGCGACTGGAATTGAACGGCTCGGCGGGCCTGGTTCGGAGCAGCGATCGTTGGTGGAAGCAGCACTGATGCGCGCCGCCCGGTTCTTTGAATTGCTGCGACAGCGTCATCACTCCCCGAGCAGCGTGAACAATGACCTGCTCTACCTGCCGAAGCTCAACGCCATTTACCTGGGCATCAGCAAGAATGCCTGTTCGACAATCAAGTCAGAGCTGTATCGGATGTCCCATGGCACCGCCCGGCCGGTCGATCAGAGTCCGCACCGACGGAAAGACGCTGGATTCCTGTCACCGGCAGACATGCCCGAAGAACGCTTTTTCGAGCTGCTCATGGATCGCCGCGTGTTCACTTTCGCCTTTTTGCGCGATCCCATGGCACGCCTGAGGTCCTGTTTTCTGAATCGCATCCATCGCCTGGGACTTGAACCCTACGACTTCGTTCAGCCAAGCCAGCGCGAGTGGGTGAGCAACCGGCAGCTGATTCTGTCCCGGCTCCACAAGCGGCCGGTGAGCTTTCGCCAGGCTTTGCTCGAGGACATCAGCTTCAGCGAGTTTTTGCAGGTCATCTGCGAACAACACCCCTGGGAGATGGATCGCCACTGGGTCCCACAAAGCTGCGTGCTCGCTCGAGACCTCATTGACTACCCGTTCATCGGCCGTATCGAGGACCTGGACGAGGGTCTAAATCATGTGGCCAGGTCAATCGGTGCACCGGAGGATTATCACTTTGAATCCGTTCGACTCAACCGCACGCC
>JBCDHO010000172.1:0-6161 GCA_038749855.1 Pseudomonadota bacterium | reverse complement strand
TTCCAGCGCAAATTCTACGACCTGGGCAAGGTGAACTACTGGGGTCCGCAGTCGAAGGACAAGGTGAACTTCCGCTTCGACCACTCACGGCGCCAGGATTATCGACCGGCGACCGACTGGGAGTCGGCCCAGGAGCGGGCCGATCGAAAACGCAAGGAACGTGCCCAGGCCGACGGGCTGGAAATCAAGGTCTGCGGTGGTGGTCGCGAACAGCTGCCTGAAAACCAGCAGGCCAATCACGATGCAACCGTCTGAGCACGTTCCTGGTGGGCCTGTCGATCTGTCCGCAGATGGCCTGGCGCTGAGGCAAGTGGCCGGCGTTGTCGGCCCGAACGCCGTGCTTCAGCTGGTCGAACCCCTACGGTTCGCCGGTGGACAGGCCAGCCTGGATCGTGTGTTCAATCAAGCCCGCTTATCTCACTACCTGAAGGATCCGCCGCTGGCCATGGTGCCCGAGGAAGAGGCCTATCGACTGTTTACGTCAACCCGTGACGTCCTGGGCAACACGACGGGTGACCTGGTGCTGAAGCTGGCGGGCCAGGGAACAGCCCGCTACGTTATGCAGAATCGAATTCCGGGAACGGTGCGCGGCCTGCTAAAGACGATGCCACCACGCTTCGCGGCGCCAATGCTCTTGAACGCGATCAAGCGCAATGCCTGGACCTTTGCCGGCTCTGGCGTCTGCAGTTCAATGAAAAGCCGTCCGGGCTGGATCATTGAGATTGCCAGCAACCCCCTCGCCACGCCCTCGTGTCCCTGGCACGTTGCCGTGCTGGAAACGCTTTTCCAGTCCCTGGTGTCGAAGGTAAGTCAGATCGAAAGCCTGAGTGACGGCCTGTCCGCGGGCGCTTGCTGCCGCTTCGCCGTTCGCATGGGCTGACGACTCAGCCGGTCGAAGCAGCCGCCCGCCGCACGTCCGACGGGCGGACCACGCGGAAGCCGATGAAGGACACCAGGCTACTCAGCACCACACCCCAGATCATGTCCGTCCACACCAGGTGGAACGCCCAGTCAGTAAACATGGCGTAGTTGGTGAGTGCGTAGGTCCCATAGGCGAAGCCACCCAGCAGAGCGCCATTGGCCCAGGCAACAGCTGCGTCGTTCTCCCGCAAGGCTGGCCGGACAGCGAGCAGCACGAGTCCGGCCGCGTAGACCAGATAAAAGGCCACGGCAGCTCCGAGCCGGGGCCGCTCGATAATCCAGCCATCGACGAACTGGCGATAGGTATCGATCACCACGAGGTTGATCCAGACGAGGTCGATAAGCACGAAGGCCAGGAGGCTGACGAGATAGGCGATAGCAAGTTTCATGGCGGGATCATAGGCCCCGCCCTGTGAAGAGTTCGGAAAGGCAAGGCGCAGAGAAACACTTATTGATAATGATTATCATTTTTGTTAACTTGACCCTGTCCTTCGAAAGCCATCAAAAATAATGAGCCAAGCTGCCCTGCCCTGGTCGAGCAACGACACCGCGCACTGGAATGCCCTGATGGACCAGGGAGCGCAGGCCCATGCGATCGCGGACTTTGGCGCTTCGCATCGGTGGTTTCTGACAGCCCGCAAGCTCGCGGAAAAGGGCTTGCAAAAGGCCTGCAACTGCGCGCACCCGTCAGCGATGTCAGAAGCCTCTGTGGCGACGGTGCGGCACTATGCGGCGGCAGCCACGAATGTGGCGAGGAACGGCCGTTGCTGGGGTCGTTTCGAGCTGTGTCGCAGCGCCCTCGAGGAAGGTGTTGAACAGTTGCTGCCCCTGATGGAAAACGAAAGGCTGCCCCAGGCGTTCCGCTGTGCTTGCCGACAGCATGCGCAGTGCCTGACGCGACAGCTGGCCTGCCATCTGAATCGCGGTGGCGCCAGTGAACCCGCCATGCGGGCTTTGCTGGAGCCCATAATCCACCGCATCGACGCCACGGCTGGCCTCGCGCCGGTTCCGGAGCGGCCGCAAAACGAGCGCCTGCACTAGGGATTGACACGTCGCCCGCTGTGCGTCTCGACGTCTTAAAACATGTGTGCCCTTCGCGGCCTTCGGGCCGCGTTTTTTTTACCTTGCCTCGTCCGCAAGCGAAGGTTTTGAGGCCGACAACTGCTGCTCTGCATCCGGGTTGGTATCCGAGCCGTGGCTGGTTTCATGGCCAGGAAACCAGTGCTTTGTCCGATTAACGAGCGCCACCAGCGAGAGCATGACGGGCACCTCCACCAGCACACCCACAACCGTCGCCAGGGCAGCGCCCGACTGCAGGCCAAACAGGCTGATGGCCACCGCGACGGCCAGCTCAAAGAAGTTACTGGTTCCGATCAGACAGGCGGGCCCCGCCACGTTGTGCGGCAGTTCGAGCTTACGGGCCGCCATGTAGGCGATGACAAAAATGCCGTAGGTTTGAATCAGCAACGGAATGGCGATCAGTACGATGGCGAGCGGATTATGGAGGATCGTTTCCGCCTGGAACCCGAACAGCAACGCGACCGTGCCCAGCAATCCGACAATGCTGACCGGCTTAAGTGCGTGCACAAATCCGTCGACCCGTGCCTGCCCCCCACGCTTGACCAGCCATTGACGCGTCAGGATTCCGGCCACGAGCGGCAGGACCACGTACAGAACGACAGAAAGCACGAGCGTATCCCACGGCACGGTAATGTCGCTCACACCCAGCAGCAGCGCGGCAATCGGCGCGAACGCGAACACCATGATCAGGTCGTTAACCGAGACCTGGACCAGCGTGTAGTTCGCGTCACCCTTGGTCAGGTGACTCCAGACAAACACCATGGCGGTACAGGGCGCGACCCCCAGGAGGATCATGCCGGCGATGTACTCGGTGGCAGTCTGCGGGTCGACAAAGGGCTCGAAGATAACGCGGAAAAACAGCCAGCCCAGCGCCGCCATGGTGAACGGCTTGATCAGCCAGTTGACGACGAGGGTCAGCGCCAGGCCCTTGGGCCGTCGCCCCACGTCCTTGATGGCCGTAAAATCGACCTGGATCATCATGGGATACACCATCACCCAGATGAGCACCGCCACCGCCAGGTTGACGTGCGCGAACTCCAGGGCCGCGACCGCTTTGAAAAGGCCCGGCACGGCTTTGCCCAAAGCAACGCCGATGATGATGGCCAGGCCGACCCATACGCTCAGATAGCGTTCAAATAACCCCATGATGCATGCTTCCTGTTCAGCCGGTGAGCCCGGCTTGTTTGTGGCGTTCGGCGCCTTTCGGAGGTATCCGGAATTAGCCGTTTAGTGATTTGTCAGAATGGGTCGTTCGGGCAAAACGGCCATCGGTCACGGCTTTGCGGTGTAGCCCTGCCGCCGCTGCAAGCAGCCCCTCAGCGTCCATCGATGCGAGGTCCAGCGCCGCCAGCTTGCCGACCCGCTCCCTGAGCGCCTCGTAGGTCACTTCGAAGGCAGCCTCAACCTCTGCCGACGCGCCGGTGACATGGGCCGGGTCTGACAAGCCCCAGTGCACCTTGGGTGTGGGTTCCAACCACAGCGGGCAGGCCTCGCCGGCCGCCGCGTCGCACACGGTGATCACGAGGTCCACCGCCTCCCCTTCCAGGTCATCCATGGACTGTGAGGCGGGCGCCTCGGGCACGATCGCGTGCCGGGCGAGCACGGCCAGCGCACCGGGGTTCACGGCACCCGTGGGATGGCTGCCGGCACTGAGCCCGCGGAGCTTGCCCTGGCCGAGGTGGTCCGCAAGCGCCTCGCCGATAATGGACCGGCAGGAGTTGCCGGTGCACAGAAAGAGCACGTTCAGGGGAAGGTTCATGATGGTCCTCAGCAGGCCTTGCGAATCGGCAACAGGCCCAGTTGTTCTCTGGCCGGTTCGGCCAGCGTCTCGATGGTCTCGCGTGCCCAGGCAGGCAGCGCCGGATTGATCCGGTAGTGCATCCAGGTTCCCTCGCGCCGGGCCACCACGAGCCCCGCCTGGCGGAGCTGCCCAAGGTGCCGTGACATGGTGGACTGCGGCGTTTCGAGACAATCGATCAGATCGCACACGCAGGCTTCATCGCCTTCCGCGAGCAGGGTAATCACCCCCAGCCGGGTGGGGTCGGCCAGGAGGCGGCAGAGATCAACGGTGGACAGCACGTTATATCCTTATTTCCGGATATACGAATATTACCACCACTGCCTTGCTTGCAGGAAGCACTTCGTATGCAACTAGCGAGCGACAGGCGAGCGCCGGACAAACGACAGGCGAACGAAAGGCGAATGGGACCCACGCGCCATAGCGCATCGCCGGCGGTTACGGCTTAGGCTCAGAGTCTCCCGAGCTGGCGCAGCAGATCGATCGCCAGCGCAGCGCCCGGCAGGTTGACCCCCAGATCGCGCATGAGCCGCGCAGCAACCTGGGCACGAATCATTGCCTCGCCATGAAACTCCGGTGCATCGGCCGGTCCCGCCGCCTCGATGATGCCGTACTCGACCATTTCCATAACCACCGTCCGTCGTGCGCCGCAGGCCCGGCACACGTCTTCCAGGGCGAACGTCACCGTCCGGTCCATGACCCGCACGCCGGCGGGCAGATCATCATGCAGGCTCATGAGCGCACCTCCTCGGCGCGTGGATCAAAGGCTTCCGTATCCCGCAGCTGCTCGTAGAGGTTACGGGTCGCCGCATCCGGGTCAGGTGGCGTCATCACCCGGAGCGTCACGTAGTGGTCGCCCGGCGTCTTCCCGGGCAGTCCCCGACCTTTCAGGCGCAGTCGCTGACCGGTCCGCGCGCCGGGCGGAACCTTGAGGTCGACCGTTCCCCCCAGCGTGGTCACAGGGACGCTGGCGCCCAGCACCGCTTCCCAGGGCGCAAGGGGCAAGTCGGCATGGATATCGCCCCGATCCGCCGTGAAGCGGCGATGGGGGACAAGCTCCACTTCCAGGTACAGGTCACCGGGGCGAGCACCTGGACCCAGGCCCGGGTTCCCCTGCCCTTCCAGCCGGATGCGCTGGCCCGCCGTGACGCCTTTCGGAATGTTGACCCTCAGCGTCTTGCGCCGCCGCCGCGGCAAGCCATCCTCGCCCCGTTCACTCACGTCCAGCGCGAGTTGACGCTGCGCGCCCGCGAACGCCTCTTCGAGGGTGACGGCGATGCGCGCGTTCACGTCCTCACCGTCACGGCTGGATGGTGCTCCACCAGCAAAGCCACCAGCCGGCCGGCGCCGGGCGCCGAAGAGGGATTCGAAAAAGTCGCTGAAGGCCTCAGCGCTTTCAAAATCCGCAGACTCGAAGCCGCCGGCATAGCTGCCCGTCCGACCATCACCAAAGCCGCCAGCGAAGTCGCCCTGGCCCCATCCCGGCGGCGGCCGGAACTCCTCACCGTGGGCATAGCCGGCGCCAAGCTGGTCATAGGCAGCGCGCTTCTCCGGGTCCTTAAGCGTTTCGTAAGCCTCGCCCACCTCCTTGAATCGCGACTCTGCCTCCGGCTCCTTGCTCACATCCGGGTGATACTTGCGCGCCAGCTTCCGATAGGCGCGTTTGATGTCATCCGGCGAGGCGTCCTTCGCTACGCCGAGCACTTCGTAGTAGTCCTTGAACTGCATTTCGCTGCCGTCCTCCTGTCCCAGGCTCCATCATCGGAGTCAGACGACAAAAATCAAGCGTCTGGGCCATCGCTTTTGCGGGTAGCTCACCTATACTGACCGCTCCCGCTGCCACTGACGGCGTCAATCCACACCCTCATGCCCGAACGTCAAGCCATCGCCCTGACCGAAGCCATCGAGCTGCTGCGCACCCTGACCGGTAAGGAGTTGCGCGAGCGTGGTTTCAGCGTTCGTAACACCTTCGACGAGGTGGACGATCCGGTGCTGATCGGGCCCGACGGCCTGCCCGTGGAAAGCTGGAAGGAAGGCTACCCCTACGAGCAAAAGCTCAAGCGCAAGGCCTATAACCAGCAGAAGCGCCTGCTCCAGGTGGAACTGCTCAAGGCCCAGGACTGGATCTACAACACGGGGCAAAAGGTCGTGGTGCTCTTCGAAGGCAGAGACGCTGCGGGCAAGGGCGGCACCATCAAGCGCTTCCTGGAGCACCTTAACCCGCGCTACGTGGACAATGTCGCGCTGTCCAAGCCCTCGGACAAGGAAAAGGGGCAGTGGTACTTTCAACGCTACGTGCGCCACCTGCCCACCAACGGCCGTCTGGTGCTGTTCGATCGCAGCTGGTACAACCGCGCCGTGG
>JBCDHO010000171.1:0-6183 GCA_038749855.1 Pseudomonadota bacterium | reverse complement strand
GATCGGTCTGGCTGCCGTCTTGCTCATGGCGTTCCTGGACAGCCGCTGTGGTTTGTTGGGGCCATGTTTCCTGGTCTGCTGGCCTAACGTTTATCCGGCCGGTTGACATTCCAGGGCCGAGTCCCGAGGGTATAGCTCCGCCGGCGCTGGCGCCGGCCCCAACGAAGTGGCAGTTCGTCGCTTCGCAGATCCGAGAGGCCACGGCAGTGAACCTGGACAACCCTACCCTTTACCGCGAACAGGCGTTTATCGATGGCGCCTGGGTCGGCGCCGACAGCGGCGCGATCTTCGAGGTCACCAATCCAGCCGATGGCACGGTGATCGCCACGGTTCCCGAGCTCACCGAGAGCGAAACACAGCGGGCCGTTGAGGCCGCCCACGCTGCATGGCCGGTCTGGCGCGCCAAGACGGCCAAGGAACGGGCCGCCATCCTGCGGCGCTGGTTCAATCTGATTCTCGCCAATAAAAATGACCTTGCGGCATTGATGACCGCCGAACAGGGCAAGCCCCTGGCGGAGTCTGCGGGCGAGGTCATGTACGGCGCCTCGTTCATCGAGTGGTTTGCCGAAGAGGGCAAGCGACAGTACGGCGACGTGGTGCCGACGCACCTGCCGGACCGGCGGCTCCTGGTGATCCGGCAAGGTGTCGGCGTGGTTGCCTGTATAACCCCCTGGAATTTTCCGAACGCCATGATTACCCGCAAGGCGGCGCCTGCGCTGGCTGCGGGCTGCCCGGTGGTTATCAAGCCGGCGGCGGAAACCCCCTTGTCGGCACTCGCTTTGGCCGTGCTGGCGGATGAAGCCGGGTTTCCCCCTGGCGTATTCAATATTCTGACCAGTACCCGCTCGCAGGAGGTTGGCCAGGTGCTCACGGAAAGCGCCCTCGTGCGCAAGTTTTCCTTCACCGGTTCCACCGCCGTGGGCAAGCAGCTTATTCGCCAATGTGCGAGTACGGTAAAAAAGGTCTCCATGGAACTCGGAGGCAACGCCCCCTTCATCGTGTTTGACGACGCGGACATCGACGCCGCGGTCCAGGGCGCCATTGTCAGCAAGTACCGCAACGCCGGGCAGACCTGTGTGTGCGCCAACCGGCTCTATGTGCAGGACGCGGTGTATGACGCCTTTGTGGAGAAGTTCATCGTGGCCACGCAAGCGCTGGTGGTAGGTCGTGGCGACGAAGCGGGTGTGAGCGTCGGGCCCATGATTTCCGAAAGCGCCGTTGCAAAGGTGGAAAGCCTGCTGGCGGACGCGACCGCCAAGGGTGGCGCTGTCGTGGCCGGTGGTGGGCGGCATGAACGGGGCGGCCAGTTCTTCGAACCGACCGTGGTTCGCGACGCCACGGCAGACATGGCCTTCGCCCGGGAAGAGATCTTCGGACCTATCGCACCCGTGTTTCGCTTTCACGACGAGAAAGAGGTCGTTGCCCTGGCCAACGACACGGAGTACGGACTCGCCGCGTACTTCTACGCCCGGGACCTGGGCCGTGTCTGGCGCGTTGCCGAAGGGCTCGAGTACGGCATGGTCTGTATCAACGACGGCATCCTGTCGACCGAGCTCGCGCCCTTCGGGGGCATGAAGGAATCTGGCATGGGCCGCGAAGGCTCCCGCTATGGCATCGACGAGTACATGGAGCTCAAGTACATCACCATGGCCGGTCTGGGTCCCGACGCAGGGTCTGGCTCATGAGTGCCGTCAGCGCTGGCGAAGCCACCCTGCCCTTCGACGAGACCTTTGTGCGGGGACAGTTTCCCGCCTTCAGCGAGCCATCGCTTGACGGCATTGTTCACCTGGAAAACGCCGGCGGCTCCTATGCCTGCGGCGCAGTGATCGAGCGACTCAACCGCTTTTACAGACAGACCAAGCTGCAACCCTATTACCCGGCAGCACCCTCGCTTGCGGGTGGCGCGGCCATGGATGAGGCCCGTACACGCTGGGCGGGCTGGCTCGGGGTGGGCGAGGACGAGGTGCACTTCGGCCCATCCACCAGCCAGAACACCTATGTGCTGGCGCAGGCCCTGCGCCGTTGGCTAAAGCCGGGCGACGAGGTCATCGTCACGAACCAGGACCATGAAACGAACATCGGGGCCCTGGCCCGACTCGCCGAGGAGGGTTTCGTTGTTCACCAGTGGTGTGTCAACCCGGAAACCGGTGCACTGGAAGAAGCCGACCTGGAGACCTTACTCAGTGATCGCACCCGCGTGGTGGCGTTTACGCATTGCTCCAACGTGGTCGGCACCGTGAACCCGGTGGCCCGCTGGTGCGAGAAGATCCGCGCTGTGGGGGCTTTGTCGATCGTCGACGGTGTCTCCGCGGCGCCGCACGGCACGCCCTGGCTTCCCGAGCTTGGTGCTGATGTTTACCTCTTCTCGCTGTACAAGGTCTACGGGCCGCACCTCGGTGTGATGACCCTGGGGCGGGCGTGGAACGAGCGCCTGCCGAACCAGGGGCACTTCTTTAACGCGGGCAAATCCACGGCACGGTTCACACCGGCCGGGCCGGATCATGCCCAGATTGCCGCGGCCGCCGGCGTCATGGACTACTTCGATGCGCTCGACCGACATCATTTTCCGGGCGCGGACGCAGCAGCAGGTGGCGCGCCCCGGCGCGTCCACGCACTGCTCCGTGGACGTGAAACTGAGCTGCTCGCTCCCCTGTTAAGACGACTCGGTGAACTGCCCGGTGCCAGGATCATTGGCAGCACGCGCGCAGTCGATCGGGCACCCACCGTCTCGCTTCAGTTTGAAGGACACCGGGCCCAGCATCTGTGCGAGGCCCTTGCGGCACAGGGTATCGGTACCGGCTATGGTAATTTCTACGCCTACCGGCTCATGGAAGCCCTTGGCATCGACCCGGAAATCGGGGTGCTTCGCTGCTCGCTGGTGCACTACAACACGGCGCAAGAAGTGGCGGCGTTGACCGATGCGCTCAGGGATCTAACCGGCTGATCCCATGAAAGCGTCCTGCGTCAGGGTGGGTAAGGCACAGGACCCGGCCCAGGACCTGGCCAGCACTTCAACGAAGGCTTTAGAGCGGCGATAATCCCGCACTGAGATGACGAACGCTTCCGACGACAACAAACCGGCGACCGCTGACTGGGCGCGTATTGACGGGGTTTTTCAGCGGGCGCTCGAGCAGCCCGAAGAGGAACGAAGGCACTGGGTAGAACGTGAGTGTGCCGCCGAACCTGGCCTGCGCGACGCGGTCCTGGAACTGCTCGATGCAGACGCCCCGAGTGAGCGCCTGTTCGAAGCGGCCGAGTCGGCCCGGGACGCGATGGTCGCAGCGAATTTCGATGACACGCACAGCGTCGACCTTGCCGGTAAGCGCATCGGTGTCTACCGGCTCGGCAAGCTGCTGGGTGCCGGTGGCATGGGGGCCGTCTATCTCGCCGAGCGTGATGACGGCGAGTTTCAGCAGACCGTGGCCGTCAAGATTCTTCCCGCCTGGGCGACAGACGCACAAACGGTGGCCCGCTTCCGGGCCGAGCGTCAGATTCTCTCCAGCCTGTGTCATCCGAACATCACCCGTCTGATCGACGGCGGTCAAACCGGCGATGGTTACCCGTACCTGATCACCGACTATATCGATGGTGTTGCGGTCAACGAGTACGTGCAGCAGCAGGCGCTCAGCCTGCAGGAGCGTCTTGAGCTCTTTCTCATCATTGCTGACGCGGTGGGCCATGCGCACGAACAGGGTGTGGTCCATCGGGACCTGAAGCCCGCGAACATTCTCGTGGACCGGGCGGGGCGACCTCACCTGCTGGATTTCGGTATTGCCAAGCTCCAGGCAGAGGCGGCCTCCTGGGTCACCCTCCCCCGGACCATGACCGGTTTTTCGCCGATGACACCGGGTTACGAGAGCCCGGAGCAGCGGGCGGGTCGGAACGTGGAAACCACCAGTGATGTCTACCAGCTGGGACTGTTGTTGTACGAACTGGTTACCGGGCAGCGTGCTCGCCGTTCCGAGACCGATGCCAGGGGGCGAATTTCTTCACCCAGCATCGCCGTTCAGACAAGCATTACCCGTGATGACCCAGCCGAAGCGAGCGACACGGCGATTCTGGCCTCGGTCGACAGCTGGTCCAGGTCCCTGTCCGGCGACATCGACACCATCGTCATGAAGGCGCTTCGCGATGCACCATCGGAGCGCTATGAGTCCGTAAGCCATATGCGGGACGACGTGCAGCGTCACCTGGACGGAACGCCGATCCAGGCCCGTCCCGAGCCGGTGCTGCAGCGCGCAGCCTCGGGCCTGCGGGCGTCACCGAACAGCGCCTGGGCGGCCCTGCTGGTCGTGGTGATGCTGGTTGCGATCGCGGTGGTCCTGCGCTCACCGGGTGGCGGGAATGAGGCAGGGTCAACTTCGCCACCGGATACGCCGGCCGTCGTCGAGGCCTCCGGCGCGTCAACCGAGAGCCTCGCGGCGTTTCGCGCCTATGAGCGAGGCAGGGCCCTTCTGGACCAGCGCAGCCCGGACAGCGTGGTCGCTGCCATCGGACATTTTGAACAGTCGCTGGAGGCGGACCCGGCCTATGCGGAGGCCTGGACGGGATTGGCCGATGGTCTGTTGACGCAGGCGGCTTACCTTCAAACCAATGATCCCGCCGTGCTGGAACGGGCGGCGGGCGCCATTGACCAGGCGTTGTCCCTGGATCCGAATATTGCCAAGGCATGGACCGCGAAAGGAACGCTGGCCTACATCTACCGCGATGCACCCGGCGCGATCGGTGCCTATGATCAGGCCATCGAGCTGGACCCGGCCTACGCCAGTGCGCATCAGCTCAGGGCCTATCAGCTCGGGATTATCGGCCGCTTTGAGGAGGCCATCGCCAGCGCCCAGCGCGCGACGGAGCTCGACCCCCTTTCCCCGGAAGCGTTTGTGGGACTGTCGGGTGTGTCCCTGAGTCTCGGCCGTTTTGAGGAGTCGATCACGGCCGCACGCAGAGCGCGTGAACTCTCGCCGGCCTGGGCCAGCACGCAGCTCACGGAAGCCCAGGCGCTGTTTGGCATGGGTGATTTTGAAGGCGCCCTACGGTTACTCGAAGGTCTGCAGGTTCCCTGGGCGGGCGGCGCAGTAGCGTCGACCAGCGCCCGCGCCCTGTTGGCGCTTAATCGGGACGAAGAAGCCGAAGTCCTGCTTGCACAACTCGCTGACGGGCCCGATGCCTATGCCCATGCTGTGGTGCTTGCGGACCTAGGTGAACGCGAGCAAGCGTGGGCACGGCTGGAGGCATCCGGTCCGCTGAGTGAGTTTGCGGCGCTGTATTTCCAGGGTCCAGATCGGCCCTTGTTCGACCCGACCGGCGATGATCCGCGCTATGCGGCCGCGTTGCGTTCTCTGCACGCGGCCTGGGGCATCACTGACCCTTCTGGTTGAGCACCCAGCACCCAGCACCCAGCACCCAGCACCCAGCACCCACAATCCAACATTGAGGGTAAAGCCCGGACGATGGGCGTTAAGCCGCCCTGCGTTTTTGGCCGGTAGCTCGTGTTTGCCGGCGACGACGGGCGTGGCGTCCGGCCCGGCCACCACGTGGTTTGCGCTGCTTGTTGCCTCGTTCCGCGGCCCGCGCTTCGCGCTGGGCGGCCTTGCTGGGCGTGTAGCCCTCGAGCACTTCCGGCGTGAGATCGAGGCCCACGAGCCGTTCGATGTCGCGCAGCAGACCGCGCTCATCCGCGGAGACCAGGGACAGGGCCTCGCCTTCCCGCCCGGCACGCCCCGTGCGTCCGATGCGGTGGACATAGTCTTCCGCCACGTTTGGCAAATCAAAGTTAACCACGTGCGGGAGCTGGTCGATGTCCAACCCGCGCGCGGCGATGTCCGTGGCCACGAGCACGCGCACCTCGCCGTTCTTGAACCCGCGCAGGGCGCGCGTGCGGGCGCCCTGGCTCTTGTTGCCGTGAATGGCCGCTGCGCTCAGGCCCGAGGCCTCCAGCTGCTTCGCCAGCCGGTTTGCGCCGTGCTTGGTGCGGGTAAAAACCAGCACCTGTTCCCAGCGGTTGGCGCCGATGAGGTGGGCGAGCAGCTCCCGCTTGCGGCCCTTGTCGACGGCAATCATGCGCTGGGCAATTCGGTCCGCCGTGCGGTTGGTGCCCGGCGCCTCGATCAGGGCCGGATTCGTCAACATGCCCGCAGCCAGCTGCTTGATCTCGCGGGAGAAGGTGGCGGAAAACAGCAGCGTCTG
>JBCDHO010000170.1:0-6185 GCA_038749855.1 Pseudomonadota bacterium | reverse complement strand
GTCGATGCGCTGATCGAGACTGGTCTGGGCCATGACCGTGCTCGAGGTAAGCAGGGCCGCTAAGCAGATGATCAGGCGAAAAGCAGCGAACGGTCTGGAGTTCATGAAGTCTTGGCTCTTGAGGGTTTTATGGGTCAGGGCACGACCGTGACCGGCCGGTCGACGATCTGTACGAGACGGCTGGCCACGCTGCCGAAAAACTGGGCCAGACGACTCGAGCCTTTCCGCCCGATCACCAGGCAGGTGACATCGCGCTCCCGGGCCAGCCGATCGAGCGTTTGGGCAACGTGGCCATGAGCGACAAGACCCTCGGTCTCGATGCCTTGCTCGCTGAGGCGTGCAACCAGCGGATCGATTACCTGCTCGTGCGCCCGTTCCAACTCTTGCTCGCGCCGCATGTGGCGCTCGGCATTCTCTTCAGGTGTGCTGAACGAATAGGGGGACCACTCGATAACGAAGGCAACGAGTACACGACCACCGTTCTCACGAGCACGTTCCACTGCGTAGGCGATGGCGCGATCGCTGCAGTTGCTGCCGTCCACACCGACCAGGTACACCGTATCCATGAATGATTCCACTGCGCGAAATGCGGCCTAGTCTAGCCCATCGTCCCGCAGAACGAGCAAGGGTGGGACCTGCAACTATTTTGGAAAGGCAGAATTCACGGGTCTCTGTTAAACTTATGCTGGAACTTGGGACGCGTGCGCGCGTCAGAAGTTTGCCAAGAGATGACCGACCCTGAGGGGAAGATGAGCACGCAGCTTCGCAAGGCAACTCGGAAGCGTGCCGGTGGTGCTTTCGCCGCCGGTGTTTTGCTGTGCGCCATTTCCCAATCCGGCTGGGCACAAACTGATCCGTCAGCCCCGGTCAGCACCCTGCCTGACTCGCCCTTCACGCTGGTTGACGCGGAGCGCTCGCTCACCGGTCCGGAGGGTAACAACGCGCTGACCGTGCAGCTTTCTGGGCCGTTTTCCCTGGAAGCGTTCGGGGAGCAGGTCCTCGGCCAAACCAGCGAAGGCCGCTTGACGGGCAGCACGCTCAACTATCAGCTGGATGATCGACTGAGCCTCCAGGGTGGCATGTCGCTGTCCGGTTCACAGGGCAATTTCCTGAGCCTCGGAAGCATCCAGTGTCAAAATGGCATTCTGGACGCCATGTCGTACCGGGCCTCCGACTGCACCTTCATTGACGATCAACCGGGCGAACGGGCGCGTAGCATCGCCCTTGGCGCAGCGTACGAGCTTGGCAGCAATGCACGGGCTTCCGTCAGCCTGTTTCAGCAGTCGTCAACGTCCAGCGCGACATACCAGCCGGGCCTTGATGCCGCTGCAGCGGCCGCCATGCTCAACCCATTTGCGCGAAGCTTCGGGCTGGGAGACGCTCTGCCCGGTGCTTTCGATCCGCTCCTCCCAGGTGCGGGCATTACGGAACGTGAGCGTACCGGCGTCGATGTTGAGTTCCAGGTGGGCTTCTCGACCGACCAGGCCGGCGATCTTATTTTGGGTCTGCAACTGACCCGCGTTCTTGACAGTGGTACAGAGGGCGTCTTCTACGCCACGCCGGGCGTGCGAAACTGGACCATCGCCCAGCCCTACGACGCCGCGAAGCTCAGCTTCGACTGGAACCGTGGCCGTTTCTCCGGTGGCATCGATAGCTACTACCGGTCACCGGTGGAAATCCTCGGCGCTGGCCCACTGGACAGCCAGGCCACCTTCGACGTGCACTTCTCATGGCGCGCACCCTGGAATGCCAGCCTGAGCGTGGGCGCCAGCAACGTCATGGGCGCAGGCAGCGAAGACAACGCCGCTGCCGATCCTTCGATGGTTGACCCGCTCGAATCCATCTACGGCCGCATCCCTTACGTGCGGTACAAGCAAGACCTGTAAGCCTCGCGGCTGTCAGCACCATGATCCGAAAGCACCCATCACCGCGCAGGCGGTTTGTGGCACCTGTGCGGGCGCCTTTCCCATGCTGACACCGCAACAGGGCGAAACACGCCAGGCGCTCGATAGCGCTGAACAGGCGCTAATGAAGGGCGACTTTTCTCGCTGCGCGGCGCTGGCTGGTAAGGTGCTGGATCGCGATACGCTGAACGTCCGAGCACACCTGCTGCGTGGCACGGCAAGTAACCAACTGGGGCATATCGAGCGCGCTGTCCAGGACCTTGCGTTCGTGGCCGAACGGCGTCCGGAAGAGGCCATTGCCCGCTTCCATCTGGGCCAGGCCCTGCGCAAGGCCGGGCAGTACGATGCGGCACTGCCGCACCTTCGGGCCGTGCTCAAGGATCAGGGGTTGCGACCGCATGGCCTGTTCGAGACCGCGAGGAGCCTGCGCGGTCTCGGGCGCCTGGACAAGGCCATCGACCACTATCATCTGCTGTTGAAAGAAACGCCCGGCCACGCCGACGCGGCGGCCAATCTCGCGGTTCTCCTTGAGAAGACCAGTCAACTCGATGATGCACTTGCCTGGGTGGATCGCGCCCTCGTGCTCGCACCCAACAATGCGACGGCGGCGCTAACACGGGCTCGGGTCATGAGACGCCTCGGACGTTTCGAGGAGGCCGCTGCCCAGCTCGAGACGCTGCTCGAACGACCCCTGCCGCCAATGAGCCGAATAATCGCAGCCAATCAGCTTGGGCACTGCCTCGATCGACTGGGGCGCCATGAGGAGGCCTTTGGCCGCTTCACAGAGGCCAATCGGCTGCAGCAGGAAACCGATCCGGAGGCCGATGTCGATGACTACGGCAGCTATGGGATCGAATGGGCCAGCTACCTGCGCGGATGGCTTGCCGAACACCCGCCCGGCGACTGGTCGCCCACACCGCCTGATGAACGGGATGCGCCAGCGTTCCTGGTGGGCTTTCCCCGCTCAGGCACCACCTTGCTCGACCAGGTGCTCAGCGCGCATCCGCGCGTCGAAGTGATCGAAGAGCAGGAACTGCTCCTCGAAGTCCGGCGCAAGTGGATGTCACTGGAGCACTTCCACCGGGTTCACCAGATGAGCGAGGACGAAGTGCATGAGGCCCGACTTCGCTATCGCCAGGCACTGGCCGCGGCCCACGACAACCCCGATGCCCGTGTCGTCGTCGACAAACTGCCGCTCAACAGCCTGTACCTGGCGCTGATTCACCGCCTGTTTCCCGAAGCCCGACTTTTGTATGCACTGCGCGACCCGCGCGACGCATGCCTGAGCTGCTACTTTCAGACCTTCACACTGGTGGGGGCCATGCCGTATTTCCTCGAACTCGACAGCACGGTCCGCTACTACGACACCATTATGGGTGTGGCCACGGATGCGCGGAATACGCTGCCCCTGAAGCTGCTGGAAGTTCGCTACGAACAGGTGGTAGAAAACTTCGAACAGGAGGCACGACGTATGCTGGGGTTTCTCGACCTGCCCTGGGACGAGCAGGTGTTGACTTACCGAACCAACACCGAGGGACGGACCATTAACACGCCCAGCTACAGTCAAGTCTCCGAGCCGCTCTATGCACGCTCGGTCGGGCGTTGGAAGCACTACACTCAGCAGCTGGCACCCGTGGAACCGATCCTGGCGCCCTGGGTCGAACGGTTTGGGTACGACAACGGCTAAGCCAACCGTTCGGCAGCCGTAAGGCGTCGTCCATCGTGCCCGCGATCGTCGCCCCCGAGGGCCTTCGTCTTCGACGCCGGTCCGTGAGATAATCGGCCCGCCCTGACCAGGCGCCACCCGGCAACACAACGAACAGAAGCACCATGATCAGAAAATCGCTCGTCTTCATCGCTCTGAGCACGCTGGTGCTCGCATCCGCGCATGCCCAGCAGGGCTTCTCAACGATCGAGGAACGGATGACCGGCAAGGAATTCACCTCCGCCGGCCTCGACAAGCTGTCTGACGAAGAGCTCGCCGCCCTCAATGACTGGCTGCGCTCTCACTCCGTAGCGACGCTGGAAAACCGCAGTCAGGAGTACGCAGATACACGGGGCTTCGAAAGCCAGGCTTTGGCGGACCTCGACGATTCGGATGTCACCTCGCCGATCAAGGGAGAGTTCCGCGGCTGGACGGGCGATACAGTGTTCGAACTCGAGAATGGAATGATCTGGCAGCAGGTCGAGACGGGCTCCTTTGCCATTCCTGCGACCACTGGCGCCGTTGCCATCATCGATAAAGGGCTGTTCAACTCCTGGCGCATGCGGATCGAGGGCTACAACAAATCAATCCGGGTGGAGCGCATCCAGTAACTCACCCTTGCCAGGGGCTAACCATTCATCCGCCTCCGGCCCGTTCTCTTTACTCCAGACCCGCTAGCGACGCTTCAGATCGCGGCGCGCCTTGAACAGCAGTGCTCGTGTAATGACGTAGGCCACCGAACCCACGGCCACCAGCAGTAGGGGGCCAGCGGATGGCTCCAGGTCCAGGTCCGACGCCTCGTAGAAGTACCAGCCTGCCGCCGAGAGCAGTAACGTGATGGCCGTGTAGCTGGCCATTTTCAGGCGATAGATACGGTCTCGTAAGCGACGACGCGCGAATTCCTCCAGCTGTTCATCACTGGCCTCGCCCCGCTCGAAAGCACAATGTGGGCAGATCGCAGCCTTGCTGGACATGGGTTTGCCGCAGTTGGGACAGTTGATGATCACGCGCGCGCTCCGGCGGAAAGACGCAAAAAATACCACGCACCGGGCCGGGAATCAGCCATCGGCATGCCCGAAGAAGGTCAGGGTGGCACGCAGGCCACCGGACGGGCGATTCTCGAAGGCGATTCGCCAGTCATAGAGATCGCAGAGGCGCTTGACGATGGCCAGCCCCAGGCCGGAACCTTTGCCCTGCACACCCTCGCCCCGATAGTGACGGTCCATGACCCGTTCGAGCTCCTCGTCCGGGATGCCTGGGCCGGTGTCTTCTACCACCAGACGGCCTGCACCAACCCGCACACGCACTTCGCCCTCGGTGGTATAGCGCACACCGTTGCTCACCAGGTTGCCGATGGTCACAGCGAGCACGGACTCCGGTGCGATGACGCTGACGCGCTCGTTTTCATCAAGCAGCAGTTCTACGGGGCGGTTCTCCATGAGCGGGAGGTGGAGACCGATAACGTCACGGGCCACATCGGCCACGTTGTGGGACTGACTGTCTTCGTTGGTACCCCGCTCAGCACGCACGAGGTGCAGCAGCGCCGTGGTGATGTCCCTGGACTGGCGGGCCGCCCGGGCGATGCGCAGAAGCCGCTCCCGGGTCCTTGCGGGCAGGTCCTCCTGGGCCAAAAGAAGCTCCGTGGCGCCACTGATGACCGCGAGCGGTGTTCGCAGCTCATGGCTGACATCGGCATTGAACTCCCGATCTCGCTCCACCAGCTGATACATGCGCTCTGCATAGGAGTCGAGCGCAGCCGCCAGCTGCCCGACTTCGTCATCGGCGAAGGAAGAGGCCAGGGCGGATTCGGCATTGATCTTCTCCGCCTCCTCCAGGCGGGCTGCGAGCTCAGTAACGGGTTTCATGACCCGGGTCGACATCCACAGCCCGATGGCCAGCGACAGCAGGGAAAACAGGAGCACGACGCCCACCAGGTACAGCACCAGCTGTCGCGTCAGCCGGCTGTTCTCGGAGACGTCATAGATCAGGAACGCCCACAGATCCTCATCCTTGCGCACGGCCGCCTTGTAATCGATGCCGGCAATGGAAACCTCGTGGACTCCTGACGGAAGTTCCCGGATTCGAGCCGACACGCTGCGGTTCGGGTCTCCGGGGCGCGTGACATAGCCCTGAATGCGTGAATAGAAAGGCTCAACGACCGACGGATCCTCTCGCAGCTGGGTCACGTAATCATCGAGTTCCTGCGCAAGGGTCGAGCCGATCAGCTGGTCTTCGAGGTAATTCTGAAGCGAAAGGACACTGACGGCGAACAGCCCGCTGAGCAGGGTGCCCAGCAGCAGAAACGCGAAGATGATCCGGCTGCGGAGCCTACGACGAAACCGCATTCGACTCCATTAAACGGTAACCGATGCCGTGGCGAGTCTGGATCATCTTGCTACCGAAGGGCTTGTCGATCTGGGCACGCAGGGAGTGAATATGGACGCGCAGACTGTCGCTGTCCGGCATTTCCTCGCCCCAGACTTCCTTCGCCAGCTCAGCGCGCGTGACGACGTTCGGCGCCGCTTCCATGAGACAGCGCAGCAGCTTCAATCCAATGGGGTTGAGTTCGATTTCCT
>JBCDHO010000169.1:0-6205 GCA_038749855.1 Pseudomonadota bacterium | reverse complement strand
CTGGCACGAATGCGCATATCGTCACGCTCCTCCTCGAGCTCATCGAAGCTGGCCTCGAGCTGCTCACGCTGGGCGATGGCGCGCGCGATATCAATTTTCTTTTCCGCCATGTAAATCAGGTGTTGCCGCTGCAGCGGCTGCGTGGCCTGCTCGGCGGCGCGCAGTGTCCGCTCCGCCTCACCGAGCGCAAGCGGTGCGTAGCCGGCCAGTTCCTCGTCCGCCTGCAGCTGCTCCAGCGAGGTCTTGGCGCGCTCGAGGGCCAGATCTTTCTTTGGTGCGGACTGGCACCCGGCGATCAGCAGTGCCAGGAACGCAGCGGCGAGGAGTCGTGGCAGCACGACGGTCGGCTGACGGGCGCTCATGGGTTGAATTCCTCGCCGTAGTTCTTGATGAGCTCTTCGCGCAGGAGCTCGTTCGAGCGTCTCAGCTCATTGACGCGACGGCGCTCGAGGGCAGCGCGAGACTTCTCGATGGCGAGTTCGGAATTGATTTCCGACTGCTCGATGGCGATCAGTGCCTCGTCGTACTTCTTGCGCTCCATGGCCTCCCGCGCAAGCCCGAGCCGTTGACTGGCAAAGCGCAGCTCCGTTGGAGCGAGTTCCTCGGCACCGGCGCGCTCCGCGGCTTCGATCGCGCGTTCTGCAGCCTGAAGGGCTGAAGGGTCGGGAGGCGTCGACGCACAGGCGGCGAGCGCAAGAAGGGCTGTGCACAGCAGAAATGACCGCATGGAAGGATTCTTGTTTGGTGGCTCTGACGATGATTATGAAGGATGCACGCGACGGCGTGAACCGCTGGAGGTCACGCTGGTGCGTCGGGTTGCCGCTCCGGTGCAGCGTCTCGAAAGGCCGGAAGGTCCTGACAATGCTCGACGACCCTCAGCACACGCGGGTACGGGCCCAGGGAATAACCGAACCGGTTGGCGTTGTAGGCCTGGGCCACCAGGCAGAGGTCCGCAAGGCCCGGCGCACCACCGAAACAGGTGTCACCCGCCGGGGCGATGCCCGCGAGGCGCGCTTCCACGCCGCTAAAACCGGTTGCCATCCAATGGTGCATCCATGTCGTGCGCGCCGCCTCATCAGCGCCCAGTTCGCGGCCCAGGTACTGCTGGACCCGGAGGTTGTTGAGAGGATGAACGTCGCAGGCGATGTCCTGGGCGATGGCCCTGGCCAGGGCACGCGCGGCAGCGCCCTGGGGCAACAAGGGAGGCTCGCCCTGAATTTCGTCCAGGTATTCGCAGATGGCCAGGGACTGGCTGAGGACAACGTCGCCCCAGACCAGCGTTGGCACCAGGCCAGCAGGATTCAGGCCTCGAAACGCGTTGCCGTGCTGTTGCCCGCCGTCACGAACGAGGTCAACGCCGGCATGGCGGTACTCAATGCCCTTGAGGGCCAGGGCGATGCGGACACGATAAGCGGCCGTGCTGCGCCAATAGCCGTAGAGCTTCGGCGGTGAAACGGTCTCCACTGGCGGTGAGTCCGCCGGATCAGTCACCGGCGGGCTCGAAACGTTCGATCACCTGTTCGATGGTGCCGAAAATGTTTTCGTCACTCGCATTCAGCATCTCGATGCGAATCGTGTCACCGAAGCGCATGAAGGGCGTTTCCGGCTTCCCGTTCGCGATGATTTCCAGCATGCGCTTTTCCGCCAGGCAGGAGGCGCCGACGCCCGTGTCCTGGTTCGCGATGGTGCCGGAACCGACGATCGTCCCGGCTGCCAGGGGTCGCGTCCGGGCCGCGTGCGCGACCAACTGACCGAAATTGAACTGCATGTCCGTACCGGCGTCGGGGCTTCCGAACCATTCGCCATTGAGATAGCTGTGCAGCGGGAGCCGTACTTCTGCATCAACCCAGGCTTCGCCGAGCTCGTCGGGCGTCACCAGCACCGGGGACAGGGCAGAACGCGGCTTTGACTGGAGAAAACCGAAGCCCTTGGCGAGCTCGCCCGGGATGAGGTTGCGCAGGCTGACATCGTTCACCAGCCCAACAAGCAGAATCCGATCAGTGGCCTGTGCCGGCGTCGCCGCCATGACGACATCGTCGGTCACTACGACCACCTCGGCCTCGAAATCGATGCCGTAGTCCTCGCTCACCACGGGCACGGCATCGCGCGGACCCAGGAAACCGGCCGCGGTGGCCTGGTACATGAGCGGGTCCTCGTAGAACGTTTCCGGCACCTCGGCACCGCGCGCCCGGCGGACACGTTCAACGTGCGGCAGGTAGGCACTGCCGTCGACGAATTCGAACGCGCGAGGCAAGGGGGAGGCCAGCGCAGTCATGTCGAGATCCTTGGCGTCGATGCGCTTGCCCGCGTTGAGGTCGGCCGAGATCTGCTTCAGCGCTGGGGCGGCGGTTGCCCAATCGTCCAGGGCCGCCTGCAGCGTGGGCGCCACGTCGGCAGCGGGTACGTAGCGATCGAGATCACGGCTCACGACGATAAGCCGTCCGTCCCGGCCGCCCTTGAGGGATGCGAGTTTCATGGTTCCAGGTCCTGTTTGAGTAGTGTTCTCGGGTTATGACTCAGCCTTTCCAGGAGTCCACGTAGCCGGTCCATTCAATGGCCTCGGCCGGGTCGTGCACCTGCAGGGCGTCCCGCGTGTCGATCATCACGGCCACCTCGTTCGTGCCCGGCGCGCTTTGCTCAAAGGCCTTTTCCAGCGCCTTGGGGTGCGGCCCGTGGGTGAAGCCGCAGGGGTGCAGCGTCATCATGCCCGGGTGGATGTTGTCCCGGCTGAAGAACTCACCGGCGTGGTAGAAGAGCACTTCGTCATAGTCATCGTTGTTGTGGAAAAACGGCACCTTGAGCGCACCCGGGTCCGTCTCGAAGGGCCGCGGCACGAAGGTGCAGACAACGAAGCCCCCGGCCACGAAGGTGGTATGGGCCGAGGGCGGCAGGTGGTAGCGGTGGCTCATGAGCGGACGAATGTCGCGCCAGTTGATGCGCACGGGCATGAGGTCCCCGTGCCAGCCGGTCGCGTCCAGCGGGTTAAACGGATAGGTGATGGTGGTCAGCTCACCGAGCCGCTTCACCACGACCTCCCACTCGGTCTCGTCCTGCTGGGCGAGAAACGCCGCATCGATGGCCGGGCTGTCCAGCATGGCGGGATCGAAGATGGCGTGTGGTCCGAGCAGGCCCTTGTCCGGGAGCATGTAGGAGCTGTTGGTGGCCTCGATGAGCAGCAACCGCACGGGTTCGGCCGCTTCAAGGCGCCATAGGGTGCTGCGTGGCAGCATCACGTAGTCGCCCTCACGCAATTCCAGGTGGCCGTAGTCGCAGAACAGGTGCGCGGTGCCGCTATGAACGAAGAGCAGCTCGTCACCGTCCGCGTTGCGGACCAGCTGGTCCATGGACGCGTGCATTTCCCAGAACCGAACCTGGACGCTGCGGTTTCCGAGCAGCGGAACGGCGTCCCAGGGAGACTCGCCGAAGCGGCCCAGGTTGGTCGTGTCAAAGGCCCGGGGACGCAGCGGCCCCTCGAAGCGCGACCAGGCCGTGGGTGGGTGCCGGTGGTGCATGTGCGAGGCCGGCCCGAAGAAACCCTCCTTACCCAGTTCCCGCTCGAAGGTACCTTCCGGCAGGTCCGCATGCGCCTGTCGGGATGCCACACCCTCCACCTTTGGCGTCGAGATCCAGCGTTTACCCATCGTTCGCTCCCGTTAATCGCTGCTTCGCGCCGCGCGAGGCGGCGCATAACTGACTACCCGCGCTAGCGAGCGCTTCTGGGTCAAAGAACGCCGCGGCGCATCTGATCCAGCTCGATGGACTCGAAGAGCGCGGTGAAGTTGCCCTCGCCAAACCCCTTATTGCCCTTGCGCTGGATGATCTCGAAGAAGATCGGCCCGATGTTCGTTTGCGTGAAAATCTGCAGCAGCTGCTTCTTTCCCGTCTCCTGGTCCGCATCGATGAGGATCCGGTTGCGCTGCATGCGCTCCACGTCCTCGTCGTGCTCAGGCACGCGCCGGTCGATGATCTCGTAATAGGTATCCGGCGTATTGAGGAACTCGACCCCTTTCGCACGCAGTCCTTCCACCGTGTCGTAGATGTTCTCGGTGTACAGGGCGATGTGCTGAACCCCCTCGCCCTTGTATTCGTCGAGGTACTCGTTGATCTGGCTCTTCGGATCCTCAGACTGATTGATCGGGATGGAGATGGCACCGTTCGGAGCCGTCATGGCCTTGGACTTCAGGCCCGTCTGCTGGCCCTTGATGTCGAAGTAACGCACCTCGTAGAAACCAAACAGGCGCTCATAGAAGGACGCCCACTCATCCATGTTCCCGAAAAACACGTTGTGCGTGAGGTGGTCGATGAAGGTCAGCCCGAAACCGGCATGGTGCGGGTCGGCGCCTTCGAGCAGTTCGTACTCGGCTGCCAGGGCGCTGCCTCCCTTGCGGTCGACGAGGTAGAGCATGGAGCCGCCGATCCCGCTGATGCGCGGGCCATCCAGGGCGGCGTCGGCGATGTCGGTCATGGATTCCGCGCCCTTGGCAATGCAGGACTGGTACGCCTCGTTGGCGTCCGCGACGCGCAGCGCAAACCCGACACAGCTAGGGCCATGTTCTGCGGCGAAACGGGCCGCGAAGCTATCCGGCTCCTCGTTCAGGAGGAAGTTGATGTCACCCTGGCGGTAGAGGGTGATCGCACGGCGCTTGTGGCGCGCAATCGGCGCGAATCCCAGCTGCAGAAACAGGGCGTGCAGCTTCTGCGGTTCGGGCGCCGCATATTCGATGAACTCAAAGCCCTCAACGCCCAGGGGGTTTTCGCGGCCAAAGGGATGTTCACGGTGGTCGTTCATGGTGGTCCTCCGGGTGGTCCGCCAGGAATCCTGCGGACAACCGATCAAGCGTCTTCAATTGCGGCGGCCCAGTGCGGAAATGATCGAGCGATTCGCAGGCGCCGGGTCTGATGTTCCGGTGCCTCAATGCGGCCTCCGGGAATGCTCGCTATAATAGTTTCATCTGCAACTAATTTCAAGAGTTCGACCCGTGAACGACGACGCCAACAGAAAACGTAACGCCTCCCCAACCGCGCCCATCCGGCCGGGCACGCAGCGCGGGCACGCGGCAGACACCCGCAGCACGCCGGACGCTCCGATTGCTGTCCAGGATTTCGCCCTCGAGGCCTTCCTGCCCTACCGCCTTTCCTTGCTCAGCAACACCGTGAGTGAGGGCATTGCCGCCACCTACCGCGACGAGCACGGACTGAGCGTGACAGAGTGGCGTGTCATCGCAATCCTCGGACGATTCCCCGGTGTCACGGCGACCGACGTTATGGCGCGGGCCGCCATGGACAAGGTCGCGGTCAGCCGTGCGGTCAGCCGCCTGGTCGACAAATCCCTGGTCCAGCGCAATGAAAATGCGCAAGACCGCAGACGGGTTGGGCTGCGACTGACCCGTCGCGGCGTACGCACCTTTAACGCCGTGGTTCCCAAGGCGCATGCCTATGAGCAACGCCTGCTTGCGGAACTCTCAGCCGAGGAACGCGCCACTCTGAACCACCTGATCGATACGCTCCAGGCACGCGCACGCGGGCTGGACGCCGAGTAAATTCCGGGAACCGGTACAGGCCGTCGCAGAGGCGAATGCCCGGGAGCGCGGGACCTGCCAATAGGCGAGCACGGGCGAAGTGGCCTATAGTTCCTGCATTGAGAAACTGCACTATCGCCTGGGATGAGCGTCGCTATGAACCGTCTTTCTGCAACACTTACCGTCACTGTCTGTGCCCTGCTGGCGACCCGTCCGGTTGACGCTCAGGAGGCCGGAGCCGGTGTCCCCGCTGACTACTACGCCGGAGAGGCACAAACCCAGGCCCGGCAAGCCACCCCTGCCGCCGTACTCGAGCTCGCCAAGGGACGCGAACCGCTGCGTTTGCTTCCGCCTGCACCGGAGGCTGAACCTCAGCGCCTGGAACGCTTGCAGCAGTGGAACCAGGGGGTGTTTAGGGGCTCAGGCAGGCCCTCCGACACGACCCACCGCGCGGGCAAGCGCGCGCTTCAAAACGGCTTCGAGCGCCCCTTTTCCAACCCTCATGATGTCAGTTTCGGCATCGGTGCCCGACAGGAACGCAGCGTTGCTGGAAAAGAGCAGGCTCAGCAAGGCCGCGCTCCCGCCGCCGATCGCGCCGAAGCACTCACCGTATGGAGCGAGACGGTTGAGGTGGAGCGTGCCAGTCAATTGCGGCTCAAACTGACGACGCTGGACGTGGCAGCAGG
>JBCDHO010000168.1:0-6206 GCA_038749855.1 Pseudomonadota bacterium | reverse complement strand
CAATCTGGCGCTCCTTCGATCTTTGCCAAGGTTGTGCCGACACGGGTTTCCCGTGCTTGCCGGCCTATCACGCAAATCCATTCTTCAAGCGTTGACCGGTCGGGCGGTTGAGTATCGGCTTGCCGGATCCCTGGCGCTGGCGCTTGCAGCGGCCCGGGGTGGTGCAGGAATCATCCGCGTGCACGATGTCGCAGAAACCGTAGATGCGCTTCGGGTCATGGGCGCCGCGTGGCCCCGGCGCTAGTGCCTCCTCACTGGGAACCGCCTGTTTGTCCCCACCAGCGCGAAGCGCCCGAACGGCATGGGTCCTTGCGCTCATCGTCTCCACAGGAAGCGCGAAATTCGGACGCAGGTTAGAATTCCAGCCATGAGCAGACAGTACTTTGGCACCGACGGTATTCGTGGCCGCGTGGGTGAGGAACCGATCACAGCGGATTTCATGCTGCGGCTGGGCCGCGCAGCGGGCGCGGTACTTGCGAACGGAGACCCGCGCGCTGTGGTCATTGGCAAAGACACACGCATTTCCGGCTACATGTTCGAATCGGCCCTCGAGGCGGGGCTTTCGGCGGCGGGCGCCAATGTTGCACTACTGGGCCCCATGCCGACGCCCTCCGTTGCCTATCTCACGCGAACGCTCTACGCCTGTGCCGGTATCGTGATCAGCGCTTCCCACAACCCCTACTTTGATAATGGCATTAAGTTTTTCTCCGCCGACGGTGAAAAGCTGCCGGACGATGTAGAGGAAGCCATCGAAGCCGAGCTTGCCAAACCGTTCAGCACCGTCGAATCCGTAAAGCTCGGCAAGGCCGTAAGGATCGATGACGCCGCCGGGCGCTACATCGAGTTCTGTAAGGGTACGGTTCCCTTCGGTACGCTGTTCAGCGGACTCCGAATCGTGGTGGATTGCGCCAATGGTTCGACCTACAAGGTTGGACCGGCCGTGTTACGCGAGCTGGGCGCCAAGGTAACGGTCATCGGCAACCAGCCGAACGGGCTCAATATCAACGATGGTTTCGGCTCGACGAACCCGGAAAATCTGCGCAACGCGGTCCTGGCCAAGGGCGCCGACCTTGGCGTGGCGTTCGACGGTGATGGCGACCGGCTCATCATGATCGACGGCGACGGCAACACCGTCGACGGTGACGATATGCTCTATATCCTCGCCCGGGCCCGACAGGAAGCCGGACAGCTTGCGGGAGGTGTAATCGGCACGGTGATGACCAATCTCGGTCTCGAGCTGGCACTTAAGGAGCTGGCGATTCCGTTCCTTCGTACCCCCGTGGGGGATCGCTTCATTCACCGGGCACTGGTCGAAAAGGGGTGGGTACTTGGCGGCGAAGCGTCGGGGCACATGCTGTGCCTGGATCGGACGAGCACGGGCGACGGCATCGTGACCGCGCTGCAGATTCTCGAGGTCGTCGCTCGGAGTAGCAAGACCCTGGCGGAATTGCATGCGCCAATCCGCAAGATGCCTCAGACCATGATTAACGTCCCCATCGGCGTCGGTGGCAAGGAGCGGCTCGATGATTCAGAACCGATTCGCCAGGAGCTCGAGGCCATCGAAGACCGCATGGATGGCCGGGGTCGGGTCATTCTGAGGCCTTCGGGTACGGAGCCGCTGATTCGGGTGACGCTCGAGGGTGAAGACGCTGAGCAGATCAGTCTGCTGGCCAATCAGCTCGCCGAAGTCGTACAGAAAGAGCTGGGCTGAGCCGGGTCGGGCAAGCAGGGAGGAAACCGCTATCCAGGCTGCGTTTACAAGGAAGCTCCAGGGCGCCTTTCTGGTCATGCTGCTCGTGACGCTGGCCATTGCCTGGTATTTCTACGACAGCGCCCGTTGGTTCAAGGCCGATACGCAGCAGGTTACCCAGGCCGCAGAACGCCTGGCCGATTACGAAGATATCGCGCGCAACAGCTGGCAGGCACTGCACGATGTGCAGTCGGCTCTACGCCCTGCTCAGACAGAGCGTTCCGCGGACGCAATGGAGGCAGCAGACCGGGTTCGTGCGGCCTTCGCGCACCTCCGCCTGCTCGATGAGACGGCGCCGGACAGTGGCCCGGAACCGGCAGTCAAGCTGGAGGAACTCGAATCTGTCACGGAAGTTTTGCTGGACGCCGTGGTGGTCATTCATTCCTCGCTGGAGGTGGGGCAGTTGGAGCTGGCCCGGGAAGAACTGGTGCGTCTCGATACGAGCGGATCTGTGAGCCGCTTCCAGGCCCTGATCGATACGGCCATCGCCGAGCGCCGGCAGCGCCTCAACCAGTTGGGCGAGGAAGCTGTCTCCCTGGCGGACTACGTCCTGGGCCTGTTGCCGCTCATCATGCTGTTCCTCATTCTTGGGACCGGCGTGCTGGCCTGGCGCTTCTCCCGCCGACTCTCCGAGTCCTTTGGCGTTCTCCATGAGGGTGCACGTGCCCTTGCGGCCGGACAGCTGGCCCACCGGGTGCCTGCCCTGCAAGAACCCGAGTTCGAAGGGTTGGGCAGCGCCTTCAATGCCATGGCCGGTGAACTCGACGAAAAGGGCCGCCAGCTTCGCGAGAGCAACGTGCGGCTCGAAGCCAAGATCGAGGAGCGGACGCGAGCGCTCTCAGAGAGCAATGACAAGCTCGCCCTGGTTGATGAACACCGTCGTAAGCTGCTGGCGGAGATCAGCCATGAATTCCGAACACCACTCACGGTGATCAAGGGCGAATCGGAGATTGCCCTGCGCGGGAAAGCCAACGATGCGGACCAGTATCGGGCTGCCCTGGGTCGAATCATCGAAACGGCAGACCATGCCACCGGCCTTGTGGAAGATCTCCTGTTTATCGTCCGGGCGGACGCGGGTGAGCCTCGCCTGGACCTGCAGAACACAGAAGTGCCCCAGCTGCTCACGGACGTGTGTGAAGAGTTCGGCGGCAAGGCTGCCAGCAAGGGGCTGACCATTCGCTATACCGGAGGCGTCGAGCGGGCCAGTCTGCAGGGGGACGCGCGACGGCTCAGGCAGGTATTTTCTATCCTGCTGGACAATGCACTGCGTTATTCGCGTGAGGGCGACGTCATTGAGGTTGGTGCCGAGGCCCGGGATGAGCGACTGCTCGTCCGGGTGCGCGATCGCGGGATTGGCCTCAACGAAGAAGAGGCCAGCCAGGCGTTCCAACGGTTTTTCCGCGGCCGCGCGGCCCAGGCGCATGCCGCTCAGGGCACGGGCCTGGGTTTGCCGGTGGCAAAGGCGATTGTCGAGGCACACGGTGGCCAGATTGCTCTCGAGCCTCGTGAGGGTGGTGGGGCCGTGGCGACGGTGGCCCTGCCGCTTGAGGGCAGTCTGAGGGTAGTGGCGTGAGATTACTGATCATCGAAGACGATGTCCGTGTCGCTGATTTCCTTAAACGAGGCCTCACTGCTGAAGGGTGGTTCTGTGTGACCGCCCGAGACGGAGAGGAGGGGCTCGAACTGGCCCGGGATGGCGATTTCGACATGATCCTGCTCGACCTGATGCTGCCCGGGATCCACGGTCATGACGTCTGCCAGCAGCTGCGCGTCGAGGGGTTTAACACCCCGCTGATCATTCTCACGGCCATGGACAGCCAGGAGGACGTCATCAAGGGTTTGCGGATGGGCGCGGACGATTACCTGACCAAGCCTTTTGCATTCGATGAGCTCCTCGCGCGCATGGAAACGGTACGGCGGCGGGCGGCCGGCGCGGCCGCGCAGTCGCGGACGCTTCGAGCGGGCCCGCTGGCCTTCGACCTGGATGCGCTGCAGGTCACGCTGGCCGGTGAACCGCTGCGCCTCACGGCCAAGGAGCTGGCCATGCTGGAGCTCTTCATGTCGCAGCCCGGAAAGCTGTTCAGCCGGGAGCGCATCCTCAACAACATCTGGGGCTTGCACATGGACCCGATGACCAACGTCGTGGATGTTTACATCGGCAAGCTGCGCAAGAAACTGGCATCGGCCAACGCCGAAGGAATGATCGAAACGGTCCGCGGCATGGGGTATCGCTTCACACCACCGTCTGAACACTAATCGCCCTCGGCGGCCGCCTCAGGGGAAATATCCGGCCGATGGGCCGCGCCAATCGCTCAACGCAGTTCGGGAATTTAATCTGCGTTCATGATTTTTTAAGTATTAATTCAGAAGCGACCCCTAAGGTATGGCTCGTGGAGTACCCGCTGAGGGGATGCGTTACGGCGCCAGACGCGGAAAACCACGGGCAGTGAAGGACCTGGACGATCAGGGGATACCAGGATTCCGGAGGCTGCCGGGCGGTCAGGGGATTGGCCGCTTGCGCCCTGGTTCCGGGCTGCGCACGGAAGCGCGGCTTGGCCCACCAACGGGAAGTCACCCAGTGACCTTTCCCAGGGCCATCAAGACGGGCGGCCGTTCCGCTGTGGCCGCATGTCGGCTAGCGTGCGGATCTGCGGATCTGCCCGATCGCCGTGATCCGGCTCTTCAGGAGGAGGATGCGGCCACCACCCAGTGTGGTGGCCCCGTCTCCTGCTCCCTTCCTGGTGGAATATTCGTTCTTCGCTTGACCCCGCAGCAGGATCCGCGCCAGCGCTAATCCTGCTCTGTCAGCCGGTAGTGAATGAAGCCGTTCCTGAATTGCGGCGCTCCGGTCCAGGTTCTTTTCCCATTGCTCAGGTAGGCTGGCAACAGGCTGATGCGTGTCGGTTCCGGTTGCATGTCCAAGGCCAGCGCGCCACGCAGCAGCTCGGCGCCAGGGCCGGAAAGGAGTTCTCCAACTCGGCGGCTATCGACCTCCAGCGCGCAGTCAGCCAGCCAGTCTGGTTGGTTATCGACAAACTGGTTGATCAGCGGCGGGTCAGCGGACAACTCCTGCACCAGGCCTGACCAATTGGCCTGCAGCGCTGTTCCATCGATCTGCAACGGCGTCGCAAGGCCGCCTTGCCACAGGGGCAGCGCGAGTGGTGTATCGAAGCGGCCTTCCGTCGCTCGCAGGCAATCGCTGAGTATGTTGAGGTCGCTGTTGGGAACGAACGCCAGGTTGCCCTCAACGTCGAGCTTCGCCGTTACGGTCATGCGCATGCGCAGGCGAGCCAAGTCCGGGTCCACGCGAAACTCGCTGAAATCAAATTCGATGGCACCCATCATGCTGGCCTGTCCGCGAAGCTGGCCGATCGCCTGGTTGCTGGTCACCCGCAGCGCCATGGCCTCTGCTTCCTGTGTGCAGGCGGACTCCTCTGCAGAAGCGCGCGCCCGGCAGTTCACAAGTTCCCGCTCCCGCAACAGCAGGCACCTGTCGCGGGCTTCGGTCTTTTGGGTGAGACAGGCCTGGCGACGATCCTCAAGCCGTTCGTTCTCTGCATCCCGTGCTGCGACGCAAATGGGGTCCTCCGCTTCCCGGACGCAGCGGTTGTTCAGCGGATTGCGGATCAGGCATGAGCCGCAGCTTCGCGTGTCACGGCGTATGGGACAGTCGCCAAAATCCACGGTGCAGGCGCGAGCGGTCGTGCAATCTCGGGCCTCGCAGGAGAGTGCTGTTCCGGGTATAGGATCTACCAGAGTATTGATGGCCAGTGGAGTGATGGCTTCGATGGTCGGACGTGATACCAGGTGCAGGTCGAACATAGCGGCCGAGAGCGCCTCTACGAAATAGCTTTGGGTAAGCGTAACCTCGGCAATCGTTGAAGTTGGCTCCGTGATCGGAAAACCCTCGCTGCGCCGGTCAAAATCATTTCGAAGTTCCTGCAGGGCATTCAAGGAAGCCGCGGGCCTCCCGATAGGCGCTTCGCCAGGCTCGACGACCATTGAACGCTGAGCCAGGATGCAGCCGGAGGGACGCTCCACCACGAGCACTTGCCAGCGAGCGATACCGGTGGGTTCGGTAGGGCGGTCAGACCAGGTTCGCCAGCGTGCGCTGGGTTGCACGTCGAGCACCTCCAGGGCTGCAGGCTTGCCGTCTGCGAACCAGTAATGCACGACCGTCGTCGGCGATTCTGCGCCCACCACCTCGGTAAAAAAGTGCTGGCTTTGTCCGGTGTCTGCGTACGTGCTTGCGGGCCGAACCGGCTCGCGATTGCGCACGTCGCTCGCGAAGGCTGCACGGCTAACGGAAACACTCGCCGTGCAATCTGGCAGGGCAGGGACGAAGCCGAGATCGATCAGAAAGGTGCTGATGTCGGGCTCAACCAGCAAGGCAGCGCCCCCGGCGGTGACAACGCCTTCAAGGAGACGGCTGTCTTCAGGCTCCCTTTGATTCGGT
>JBCDHO010000167.1:0-6209 GCA_038749855.1 Pseudomonadota bacterium | reverse complement strand
CCGGGTTGCGCTGGCGCATCATTATTGTCCTTGCCGCGGCGGGTATTGCGGCCATTCCCGCCCTCTGGCCCTTCCTCAAGGAGTACCAGCGTGACCGGGTACGCACTTTTCTGAACCCCGAGTCTGACCCGCTGGGCGATGGCTGGAACATCATCCAGTCCAAGATCGCCGTCGGCTCCGGTGGCTTTTCCGGTAAGGGCTGGCTCAACGGGACGCAGTCCCACCTGGAGTTTATTCCGGAGCGGCACACGGACTTTATCCTCGCCGTGCTCTCGGAAGAGTTCGGCTGGATCGGCGTCGTCGCGCTGTTCGCGCTCTATCTTTTTGTCGTCGGCCGCGGGCTCTATATCGCCAGCGTGGCGCGCGATACCAGGTCGCGACAGGTCGTGGGCAGCCTGTCCATGACACTTTTCGTCTATGTGCTGGTCAATGGAGGCATGGTTTCCGGTGCCTTGCCGGTGGTTGGTGTTCCGCTGCCCCTGATCAGCTACGGCGGCACGTCGGCCGTCACGCTGCTGGCGGGCTTCGGAATCATGATGTCCGCCTGGGGCAATCGGCGCTTTATCCGCTGATGCCCGGAGGAACCGATCAGCGCCCGAAGCTGGCCCGAATCCGGGCGCAGCGTTCGGGTACACTCTGGCGGAGCACGCTGTGTCCGGCCCCGGTCGGGTTCTGCCGCGCCGCCGCTTCGAATGTCCTGAGGAGTTGCATGCGTAACGTTGTTGATGCCCGCCCGTTCCGACGCCCGGTACTTGCCCTCGCCGCCGCACTGTTGCTGCCCGCCCTGGGACAGGCAGCGTCCATGGAAGACGCGGCCCTCGCCGCCCATCCCGGCAGCGAACCGTTCCTGGACAACGCGGTTTCCGAACACGGCCTCGATCGGGAAACGGTCGCTGAGCTGCTGGCGGATGCCCAGTTCCAGCAGCGCGTGGCGGACCTGATCGCCCGGCCGGCCGAGTCCAAGCCCTGGTACGACTACCGCCCCATCTTCATGACCGAGCAGCGCATCAGCGAGGGCCTGGATTTCTGGCGGGCCAACGAGGCGCTGCTGACCGAAGTGGCCGCGCGCTACGAGGTCGATCCGCAGGTCATTGTCGCCATCATCGGCGTCGAGACCTACTACGGACGCATCACCGGCAACGACCGGGTGCTCGACGCCCTGGCCACGCTGGCCTTCCATTTTCCTTCGGACCGCACACGGGACCGGACACCCTTCTTTACGAAAGAACTCATGGAGTACTTCGTGCTGGGCGGTGAGGAGCAGCTGCCGATCACCGAGGTCACCGGCTCCTACGCCGGCGCCATGGGCATGGGTCAGTTCATGCCCAGCAGTTACCGCGCCTACGCCGTGGATTTTGACGGTGATGGCCGCCGCGACCTCTGGCAATCCACCCCGGATGTGGTTGGCAGCGTGGCGAACTACCTGCACGTCCATGGCTGGGAGCCAGGCGGGCCGGTGGTGCGGGATGTGACGGTGGACGAGGCGGCTGACTTCAGCCTGCTCGAGCGCCGCAACTACAAGCCGGACCGGACGGTGCTGGAATACCACGAGCAGGGTTACCGCTCTGCGGCCGATCTTGAGCCAGAGCGCCAGGCCGCCCTGGTTACGCTCGAGGAAGAAGACCGCAAGGCCTATTACATGAGCTTCAACAACTTCTACGTGATCACCCGCTACAACCGCAGCCCCATGTACGCCATGGTCGTGTACGAGCTCAGCGAAGCGCTGCTCGAAGGGATGGGTCGCTCATGAGGGCCTCCAGGGCCTTGTCCGCACACGGCGCGCCGCGCCGGCCCGTGCGGCAGAAGCGGTTCAGCAGCACCCGGTTGCTGGTGCTGGGCCTCGTGACCGGCCTTGTGCTGGCTGCCTGTGGCGGGAAACAGGAGCGTCAGCACTCAGGACCCGATGGCCCGCCCAGCCGTGGCATGGACGCTTCAGACGTGCGCGATGCCGTGCCGCGCTACGAGCCGCGCTCACCCTACGGCAACGGGCCCGTTTATGAGGTCTGGGGCAAGAGCTACCGCGTTATGGACAGCGCCGTGGGTTACCGGGAGCGCGGCATCGCCTCCTGGTATGGCGCCAAGTTCCATGGCCGCAACACCTCCAGCGGCGAACCTTACGACCTGTATAAGGCCACGGCGGCCCACAAAACGCTGCCCTTGCCGACCTATGTGGAGGTGACCAACCTCGACAATGGCAAGAAGGTGGTCGTCAAGGTCAACGACCGCGGGCCGTTCCATTCGGACCGCATTATCGACCTGAGCTACGCGGCGGCACTGAAGATCGGCATTGTCGACCAGGGCACCGGTCGCGTGGACGTTCGCTCCATCACCTTTGACGGTCAGGATGAAAACGCCCGCCTCGCCAAGGACACCTATCTGCAGATCGGCGCCTTCAGCAAGAAGGGGTCGGCGCGTAACGTGGAAGACGACCTGCGCGATCAGGGCATCCGGGATGTCGATGTAAAGCGCTCCGGTGGCCTGTATAAGGTGCTGGTGGGTCCCTTTGACCGGGCTAGCGACCTGACGCGTACTTCGGACCGTGTCGTTGAACTGGGCTACGAGCGCCCACATAGAGTCACTCGCTAGGGCGCCGCAGCCGTCCGTGTCGACCCGTCGCGCGGGCAAAAGAGCAGCCCCAGGAACAGAGCACCGAATATCGCCATGAAGAAAGCCCTCATTCTCATCGCCGTCATGCTGCCCGCACTGGCCATGGCACAGGTGCCACCCAACCCGACCACCGCGCGGCCCAGCGCGATGCCGACACCGGCTGCGCCGCAGCTGGGTGCGCGCAGCTACATCCTCATGGATTACAACTCCAACCGGGTGCTGGTTGAGCGCGACGCGGACCGCCGTTCTGATATCGCCAGCATGACCAAGCTGATGACCGGCTACGTAGTGTTCAAGGAGCTTGAAAGCGGCAACGCCACGCTGCAGGACATCGTGCCCGTGAGTGAAACGGCCTGGCGGACGGGCGGCTCGCGCATGTTCATTGAGCCGGGCATGGAGGTCACGCTCGAGCAGCTGCTCATGGGCATGATCGTGCAGTCCGGCAATGACGCCAGCGTTGCGCTGGCCGAGTACCTGGCCGGCACGGAGGCGGCTTTTGCCGAGGTAATGAATTTCTACGCGGCGGAGCTGGGCATGGTCAACAGCAGCTTCCGCAACGCCACGGGGCTGCCCGACGAGAATCACTTCAGCACCGCCCGGGACGTGGCGCTGCTCAGCCAGGCGATCATTCGCGAGTTTCCGCAGTACTACACCTGGTACTCGCAGAAGGAATACACCTTCAACGGCATCCGCCAGCACAACCGCAACAACCTGCTGTGGCGTGACCCGGCCGTGGACGGCCTGAAAACAGGCCACACGGAGGCCGCCGGCTACTGCCTGGCCTCGAGCGCGAAGGACCAGGGCATGCGCCTGATGAGCGTGGTCATGGGCTCGGCCTCGGAGCAGTCCCGTGCCAGCGAGTCGCAGAGCCTGCTGAGCTACGGCTTCCGCTTCTTCGAAACGCTGCAGCTTTATCGCGCCGGCGACGAGCTCACCCAGGCGCAGGTCTGGAAAGGTGAGGGGGACGAAATCGCCCTTGGCGTGGCCGAAGACCTGTTCGTGACCATTCCCCGGGGCCGCTACGATGACCTTGAAGCGAGCCTGCACCTGGAAGAAACGCTCACGGCGCCGATCGCCGCCGGTCAGCAGCTCGGCCGGGTCAGCGTGGAGCTGGACGGCGACATCATCGCCGACCTGGCGCTGCTGGCGACGACCGAAATTCCCGAGGCCGGCTTTTTCGGCCGGACCTGGGACGGCTTGATGCTCTGGAGCGAAGGACTGTTCAACGATGACTGAAGAAACGCTGCTCGAGTTTCCCTGCGCCTTTCCGATTAAGGCCATGGGCCGCAATGAAGACGACTTCGAGACGCTGGTGACCACGCTGGTGTTCAAGCACGCGGCGCCGGTGCCCGGTGAAGCGGTGAGGACCAACGCCAGCGGCGAGGGCAATTTCGTTTCTGTCACGGTAACGGTCGAGGCCACTTCGCGGGACCAGCTCGACCGCATCTACCAGGATTTGACCGACTGCGACCGGGTCCTGATGGCCCTCTGAAGCCGTGAGCCTGCCTCGCCCCGCCGAACACGCGCCCACGACCGATGCCGCCACGCGGCTTAAGTGGCGCGAACTCGGGCTGAAGCCCTATGAACCGGTCTGGCGGGCCATGCAGGCATTCACGGACGCGCGCGATGAGCAGACGCCTGACGAGGTCTGGTCCGTGCAGCACCCGCCGGTGTTCACGCTGGGCCAGGCCGGTAAGCCGGAGCATGTGCTCGCGCCGGCCGAGATTCCCGTGGTTCCCGTGGACCGCGGCGGGCAGGTGACCTATCACGGGCCCTGTCAGCTGGTGCTTTACCCGCTGCTGGACCTGCATCGCCTTGGGCTTGGCGTGCGTGAGCTTGTGAGCCGTATTGAGCAGTCCATCATTGATGTGCTGGCCAGCTACGGCGTTGATGCCGAACGCCAGGAAGGGGCCCCGGGCGTTTACGTGGGGGCCGCGAAGATCGCCGCCCTCGGCCTCCGGGTTCGGAAGGGACGCAGCTTTCACGGCCTGGCCTTCAACATCGATATGGACTTGGAGCCCTACGGGCGCATTAATCCCTGCGGCTTTGCTGGTCTGCAGGTGACGCAGCTGAGTGAATTTGCGCCGGCGCCGCTGTCCGAGGTTCGCGACCGCATGCTGGCCAGCCTGGCCGACCAGCTGGGCTACAATGAGGGCCTCACCGAGGTGACCGGCCCGGTAACACCCGCCGCCCAAGCGGCGCTGTGAGCGAATACGCCAGCGCGCACCATCTGCCCACGACCGGGTGGCGATCCAGCTGCCCAGTACCGCGAGACACCATGAACAACGAACTGAAAATTCCCCTCACCATTCGCGATGCCGGCCCGACCACCGGCCGCAAGCAGCTGGGTGAGCACAAGATGTCGCGCAACACGGCCGTTTTCGACGGCGAGGCGCCGAAGCTGCGGAAGCCACCGTGGATCCGCGTGCGCCTGCCGTCGGGCAACGCGGTGGGCGAACTGAAGGACCGTCTGCGGGCCCGTTCCCTGGTGACGGTCTGCGAAGAAGCCTCCTGCCCGAACATCCACGAGTGCTTCAGTAAGGGCACGGCCACCTTCATGATCCTGGGCGATATCTGTACGCGTCGCTGCTCCTTTTGCGACGTGGCCCATGGGCGCCCGAAGCCGCCGGACGTCAATGAGCCGGCCAACCTGGCCAAAACCATCGCCCAGATGAAGCTGCGCTACGTGGTGATTACCTCTGTAGACCGTGATGACCTGCGGGACGGCGGCGCCGGGCACTTTGTTGAGTGCATCGAGCGCGTGCGCGCCTCCAGCCCGGGCATCAAGGTCGAGATTCTCGTGCCGGACTTCCGGGGCAAGGGCCGCCTCGAGCGCGCCCTGGACATTCTGGAAGCGCAGCCGCCGGACGTGTTCAATCACAACCTGGAAACGGTAGAGCCCCTGTACCGCAACGTGCGGCCCGGCGCGGACTACCAGTGGTCCCTGCGACTGCTGAAGGAGTTCAAGCAGCGCAATCCGGGCGTGCCAACCAAGTCCGGCATCATGCTGGGCCTGGGCGAGACCCGTGAGCAGGTGGAACAGGCCCTGCGCGATTTACGCGATCATGACGTGGACATGATCACGCTCGGGCAATACTTACAGCCAACGCCTCATCATCATCCGGTGGTGGAGTACTGGACACCGGAGTCTTTCGAGGAGCTCGCCGAGGTGGGTTACGCCATGGGCTTCACGCACATGGCCTCCGGGCCCATGGTGCGCTCTTCCTACCACGCCGATGTCATGGCCGAAGAGGCCGGTTACGTCGACCATACGGCCTGAGACGACAGGCCGAGGGTCGGCCCGACCCTTTGACCCTTGCCAGCAGCAGGTCTTGCTGGCTAAATGGTTCCCCCGGTTTCAATCAATTGCCGAAACAATTGACAAATCCATTGCCGAAACAAGGGCCGAAACCATTGCCTGAGCGGCACTGCCAGCGAAGGCTTGCTGTTATTCCACAAGGGGCTTGCTACAGTGGAGCACAGACGTTTCCGATTGAGCTGAAACTTTTGCGCGCTGCCGGGGCCGAAAGAAAACGGTGAGCCGCCGGGTCTGAAATGAACACCCGCCGACCGGGCGGACCGATTGCCAAGGGGATTCATGG
>JBCDHO010000166.1:0-6214 GCA_038749855.1 Pseudomonadota bacterium | reverse complement strand
CTGTTCTCTGCAGTCCCGTGGTTGTCGTGTCCCGCTGGTTACTGCCCTGCAAGCAGGGGCTGTAGTTTCTCGTCAATTGCTTCCCGGGCGCGGAAAATCCGCGACCGAACCGTACCAATCGGACAGTCCATGGTAATGGCGATGTCCTCGTAGCTCATGCCGTCGATCTCGCGCAGCATGATCGCCGTGCGCAGGTCATCGGGCAAAGCCGCGATGGCGTCGTACACGGTTTTCTCAATTTCTTCCCGGAGCAGTTCGTTTTCCGGCGTTCCGCGTTCTTTCAGACGGCTGTCGATGTCGTACTGCTCGGCATCCATGGCGTCAATGTCACTGGCCGGCGGCCGGCGATTGCGTGCCACCAGCCAATTCTTCGCCGTGTTGATCGCAATCCGGTACAGCCAGGTGTAGAACGCACTGTCGCCACGAAACTTGCCCAGCGCCCGGTAGGCCTTGATGAAGGCCTCCTGTGCCACGTCCTGCGCCTCGGCAGGATCAGAGACATAGCGAGACACGAGGCTGACGATGCGATGCTGGTATTTTCCAATGAGCAGATCGAAGGCCGCCTTGTCGCCCTTCTGCACGCGCTCCACCAGCATTTGGTCGACCTGGGCCTCGCCCATGTGCCGCTCCCCGGATGGCCCCCTGGACCGGCCGGACCGGGCCGTTGAGGCAGTGTCGCCCGTCGTGCCGCGTGCCGCATCGGCACGCACCGCGAGCCCCTGGGCCCTGGCGGTCACAACAGGACCTCTTGAATGTCTGAGAATAGCATGTTCATTGTGTTTTCCCTCCGTGGCCATTGAAGGCGCATCCGGCGCCGGCGAGGTCGACCCTGCGCTGCGCACTCCTATTGACCGGGTCCCCTTCTCCAAGTTCCCCAAGTCATGTTTTCCCTCGTGGCCCAATCATCCATGGCCGCGGGAGAGGTCGCCGTCTGCTCCGGCCCGCTGTGCGCAGAGCGCCCCGCGATGGTGCTTCGGACCTGCATGAACCGCCCGGGAGTGCGATAATGCCGGGCTGACCCACAGCATCTGGAATCACTCAATGGATTTCCTTACTACGCTTGGCATCCGGGACGAGAACCCGGGCGCTTGCTTCGGCCTCGACGCCTGGTCCAGGACCACCGATGCCGGAACGATTACCGCCATCAACCCGACCACGGGCATGGCCATCGCGCAGATTCACGCGGCCTCTGAAGCCGATTACGAGCGTGTCCTGGAGACTGCCCATGTGCTCGCCGAGGAGTGGCGTACCGTGCCGGCGCCCGTGCGTGGCGAGGCCATTCGCCTGTGCACAGACGCGTTGCGCCGTCACAAGGATGCACTCGGTAGTCTCGTGACCCTGGAGATGGGCAAGATCAAGGCCGAAGGGGACGGCGAAGTTCAGGAAATGATCGACATTGGCGACTTCGCCGTTGGACAGTCACGGATGCTGTACGGCAAGACCATGCACTCGGAACGTCCCCTGCATCGTATGTACGAGCAATGGCATCCGCTCGGCGTCGTCGGCGTCATTTCCGCGTTCAACTTTCCCGTGGCCGTGTGGGCGTGGAATGCCTTCATCGCCGCCATCTGTGGCAACGTGACCGTTTGGAAGCCGTCGCCCAAGGGCGCCCTCTGCTGCCTCGCGGTGCAGAAGCTCTGCAACGAGGCACTGGCGGAAGGCGGTTTCCCACCGATTTTTCTCAGTTTCATGGAGGACGGTCACGCCCTGGCCGAGCGTTTCGTGGACGACCGGCGGGTCGCGCTGATGTCCTTTACCGGCTCGACGGCAGTGGGTCGCGGCGTCGGTGCCAAGGTGGCGCAGCGCATGGGCAAGAGCTTGCTTGAACTCGGTGGCAACAATGCCATCATTCTGGACCGCAGCGCTGACCTGAAGATGGCCGTGCCTGCCATCGTCTTTGGCGCGGTCGGAACGGCGGGCCAGCGCTGTACCAGTACGCGCCGGCTGTTCGTACCGGCCGACCAGCTCTCGGAAGTGAACGAAACCCTCGTCAACGCCTATGAGCAGGTGCGGATCGGTGATCCGATGGAGCCTGACACGCTCATGGGTCCCCTGACCGACGAAGCGGCCGTGAAGCGCTTCGAAGCCGCCGTTGCGTCGGCCCAGGCAGCCGGGGGCAAAGTACTGACGGGTGGCCAGCGCCGGGCAGGCGAAGGGCATTTCGTCGAGCCGACCATTATTGAAGCGCGCAACGACTGGGACGTGGTGCAGGGTGAAACCTTTGCCCCGATTCTTTACGTCATTCCCTACGAGACGCTCGACGAAGCCATCGCTCTGCAAAACGATGTGCCTCAGGGCTTGTCCAGCGCGATTTTCACCACCGACATGCGCAGCGCCGAGCGCTACCTTTCCGCCATCGGCTCCGACTGCGGCATCGCCAATGTAAACATTGGCACCTCCGGCGCCGAGATCGGCGGCGCCTTCGGTGGTGAAAAGGAGACGGGCGGCGGACGCGAATCCGGTTCCGACGCCTGGCAGGCATATATGCGGCGCCAGACGAACACGATCAACTGGGGCGACGAACTGCCGCTGGCCCAGGGCATCAAGTTCGACCTCTAGACCGCGTCGGGAGCGACGAGATGTTCGGCCTGGTCCGCAAAGCCCTGTTCAGGACGCCGCCGGAAACGGCGCATGAACTGGCGCTTGAGAGCCTGAAGTTCGGCTATGCCTTCGGCATGACCCGCGTGGTCGGCCGCCGGGAATCACTGCCGACCGAGGTCATGGGGTTGACGTTTCCGAACCCGGTCGGACTGGCCGCCGGCATGGACAAGAACGGCGACTATATCGACGCCCTCGGCGAACTCGGTTTCGGTTTTATCGAAGTGGGGACGGTGACGCCGCGCCCCCAGCCGGGCAATCCCAAACCCCGGGTGTTTCGGCTGGAGTCTGCCGAGGGGCTGATTAACCGTCTGGGTTTCAACAACAAGGGCGTGGCCCATCTCGTGGCCAACGCAGAGCAGCGTCGCTTCAAGGGGGTCCTGGGCATCAACATCGGTAAGAACTTCGACACGCCGATCGAGCGTGCCCATGAGGACTACCTGACCTGCCTTGATGCGGTCTACCCGGTGGCTGACTACATCACGCTGAACATCTCCTCGCCCAACACCGTGGGGCTGCGCGCGCTGCATGGGCGCGAGGAACTCGACGGCCTCCTCGGCCCGGTCGTGGACCGCCGGGAGGCACTGACAGGCCGCCATGGCAGACACGTGCCCATGGCCCTGAAGGTGGCGCCAGACCTCGACGCCAGCGCGGTGCCTGAGATTGCCGCGGCCGTTGAGCGCCACGGCATGGAGGCGGTGATTACGACCAATACCACCATCGATCGGAGCGGCGTTGATCAGCTCCCGCACGGGCAGGAGGCGGGGGGGCTTTCCGGGGCCCCGGTGTTTGCGCGTTCCAACGAAATACTCAGCGCGTTTCGCGAAGCGCTGAGCGCCGAGATTGCTCTGATCGGCGTCGGCGGCATTCTGTCCGGCGAGGACGCGGCAGAAAAGGTGCGACGCGGGGCCGACCTCGTGCAGTTCTACACGGGCTTCGTCTATCGCGGGCCTGACCTGATCCCCGAGTCTGTGCGCGCCCTGCGTTCCATGGCCACCGCTTGAACCAGGAAAGGCTGCGCAACCGCGCGAGCCACGTCATGGACCTTAGGCCCTACAACAGTTTTCGCGTCCCGGCCCGCTGCCAGAGGCTCGTGCGGCTGGAGGATGTAAGGCAGCTCGCCGAACTGACCTTTGAACCGGAGCGTGACCTGATCCTGGGTGACGGCAGTAACGTGCTCATTGCCGCCGATGTCCCCGGAACCGTGGTTCTGAACCGGCTGGGCGGTCGACGCATCATTGGGGAGGACAGCAGCTCGGTCCTTATCCATGTCGGCGCCGGAGAGGACTGGCATAAACTCGTCCGCTGGACCCTGGACCGGGGCTTGAGCGGCCTCGAGAACCTCTCGCTGATTCCCGGCCGGACCGGCGCAGCACCCATCCAGAACATTGGCGCCTACGGCGTCGAGCTCGCAGAGCACCTCGACACCTTGCTGGCCTGGGACTGGAAGCGCAGCGAACATCGGCGCCTTCCTGCCGATGCCTGTGACTTTCGCTACCGCGACAGCCGTTTCAAATCGAGCGAACCGGACCGCTTTCTCGTTACGGGCCTGGAACTGCGGCTGAGCCGACATTTCGTGCCCCGGCTGAACTATCACGGCCTGAATGAAGAGCTGACCGCCATGGGCATCGAGACGCCGAATGCCCGGGCGGTCAGCGATGCGGTCATTCGACTGCGCCGGCGCAAGCTCCCGGACCCGGACCAGCTTGGCAATGCCGGAAGTTTTTTCAAGAACCCGGTGGTCGATCCTGCGACCGCGCAGCGCCTCGCTACCGGCTGGCCCGAACTTCCCCTGTATCGGTCAGACGAGGAAGGCTACAAGGCCTCGGCGGCCTGGATGATTGAGCGGTGCGGATGGAAGGGGTTCCGCGAGGGAGACGCCGGTGTTTCTGCGCAGCATGCGCTCGTACTTGTCAATCACGGCACGGCCACAGGATCTGAAATTGCCGCGCTCGCAGCCCGCATCCGCGACAGCGTGCAGGACCGTTTCACGGTGCGGCTGGAACCCGAACCCGGGATCCTGAATTTCAGACCCGGCTGAGTACGCCCTGCACTATTCGTTGGTTACCCCATGCGGTACGTGACCCGTCGTCACGTGCACGCGGGCCGACTCACAGTGGCTCGTCTGATCATCAAAGAAGATGTCTGCGCCAAAGGCCGACAGGAAGGGCCCCTTTTCACGGCCACCAAGGAACAGGGCTTCATCGATGCGAATACCCCAGTGGCGAAGGGTCAGGATCACGCGCTTGTGCGCCGGCGCTGACCGGGCAGTCACCAGGGCCGTGCGAATGGGATTGCCTTCAATGGGATAGGCCGACTGCATATCGTGAAGGGCCTGCAACACGCGCTTAAAGGGCCCGCCCATCAGCGGCTCGAGTGCCGCCCGTTTCTCACTGGCGGCAAAGGCTTCGAGACCCTCTGCTTGAAATACCCGTTCAGCTTCGTCGCTGAACAGCACCGCGTCACCGTCGAACGCGATGCGCAGCTGCCCATCGCCCTGGCTCATGGCGCCGCCGGGGAGAATTTTCGCTGCGGCATAGCCGGCCTGCAGTGTGCGCCGCACGTCATCGTCGTGCGTCGACAGAAACAGGTCGGCGCCCAGCGCCTCCATGTAGCGGTCTGGCGGTTCGCCGTTCGTGAACACGGCCCGCTCGACTGTCAGGCCATGGTGCTCGATGGAATTAAAGATGCGCAGCCCTGAGTCTGCGCTGTTGCGTGAGGCCAGGATCACTTCGACGCCGGGATGTTCGACCGCGTCTTCATTCAGGGCCAGTAGCTTGCGCACCAGCGGAAAGGCAACGCCGGGCCGGAGAATGTCGTCTTCCCGCGCGACCTGGTAGCGCGCATAGGACTCGAGGCCCTCATTTTCGAACACATCGTGCGAGTGTCGAAGGTCGAAGAGCGCGCGTGAGGAGATGGCGACCACGAGTGGTCTCGGATGCAGCGGCGTGACCGTAGGGGAACCGCGTGGGGTTGGGCTTTGCTGACTCATGGCCCGCAGTCTAGCGGCTGTGGTTCTCAAAAGGCGATAAGGCGTGGGTGCTGGCCGCCTAGAAAGGACAATCACGCGCAGAATGCGGTACTCAGAGGAACTGTTCGTCCAGGATCCGCTCTTCCAGCGAGTGTTCCTTGTCGAAGAGCATGTTCAACGTCACTTCCCGCTCCTCATGGACATCGACACGGACCACGTTGCGTACTTCGAAGGCATCCGCCGTGGCGCTGACCGCGCGCTTGAGCGGATCAAGAATGTCGAAGCGGACCCGCGCGCTGCCCGGCAACACCGCACCGCGCCAGCGTCGCGGCCGGAACGGACTGATCGGCGTGAGCGCCAGGGCATCGGTTCCGAGTGGCAGACTCGGCCCGCGTACGGAGAAATTGTAGGCCGTGCTGCCCGCCGCCGTTGCGACGAGCACGCCGTCACACACAAGCTCCTCGACCTTCACCTTGTCATTGACGGACACGCGGATGTGCGCTGCCTGGTTGGTCTGCCGCAGCAGGGACACCTCATTGATGGCGATCGCTTCCGTCCTGCCGCCCGACTCGCCTTCGACGCTCATCCTGAGGGGATGGAGCGAGACCGTTTCTGCAGACGCAATGCGGTCCTGCAGGTCCTCGT
>JBCDHO010000165.1:0-6215 GCA_038749855.1 Pseudomonadota bacterium | reverse complement strand
GCTGCCTTCATGAGCGCCCGCCGCGCTAACCCGGAGAACGCATGATTCCCAGAGTATTCGTGACCGACGCTTCCAGGCGGTTAATCGCCGTCCTGGCCCTTCTTTTCCTGCTGCCAGGCAATCCCGCCATGAGTGAAACCCTGACCATTGAGCGCCTTGAAGCCAGTCCCAGCCTGAATGGGTCGTCTGCCCGGGGGGTGAAGATTTCCCCGGACGGAGTGCGTGTGACCTTTCTGCGGGGGCGCGTAGATGACCAGTATCAGCTGGATTTGTGGGAATACCACATCGGTGACGCGGTGGAGCGACGCCTGGTAGACAGTACCGCGATCCTGGCGGAGCCCGAGGTGCTCGACGAGGTTGAGAAGGCGCGGCGTGAGCGACAGCGTATCTTCTTCCGCGGCATCATCGAGTACGACTTCTCGCCCGATGGTGAGTCCCTGCTGTTTCCCCTGGGGGGTGATCTCCACTATCTCCCGCTGGGTGGTGAGTCCCGACAGCTGACGGCGACCGAGAGTACGGAAACCGACGCAAGGATCTCACCGCAGGGCAACTATGTGTCCTTTGTGCGTGAGCAGAACCTCTACCTCGTGGACCTGGCGACCGGCGAAGAAACGCCGTTGACCGAGGACGGTGGAGGCACCGTGTCCTACGGCATGGCGGAGTTCGTGGCCCAGGAAGAGATGTACCGCTTTACCGGCTACTGGTGGTCCGAAGATGAGCGCTACCTGGCCTATGCGCGGGTGGACGAAGCCGAAGTCACGCTGGTGAACCGCTATGAAATAGGCGCCGATGGGGTAACGACGGTGCCTCAGCGCTATCCCTTCGCTGGCGAGACCAATGCTACCGTGCAGCTGTTCCTCCTCGACCGGGCAACGGGCGAGCGACGGGAAGTGCCCTATGACAGCAGCGGCGAAGACTACCTCGTGCGGGTGGGTTTCGCGCCCGACGGTACGCTCAGCTACCAGCGCCAGTCCCGGAACCAGCAGCGTCTCGACCTGGTGTTCGTTGACCCAGCCTCCGGAGAGCAGAGCATCGTGCTGACCGAGCGCTCCGAGACCTGGCTAAACCTGCACAGCGACCTGACCTTTTTTGCGGATGGCAGCCGGTTCCTGTGGACCTCGGAGCGCGACGGCTTTCGCCACCTTTACCTTTATGGCCGCGACGGCAGCCTCTTGCGGCAGTTGACGGAGGGCCAGTGGGCGCTGGCGGATACGGGTCGCGGCGGCGGGGCCATCCGGGCTTTGGACGAGGAGGGCGGTGAAGTCTGGGCCCTGGGTTCCGTGGAGTCGCCGCTTGAACAACACCTGTACCGCATCACCCTGGACGGCAGCGCTGCACCGCGCCGGGTCACAGAGGCAGGTGGCTGGCACAGTGCATCGGTCTCTCCCGATGGTGCGTTTTTCGTCGACCAGGGCCAGTCGCCCGAGCGGCCGCCCTATACGGCCATTCGCGATGCGGAAGGTGGCCTGCTGAGCTGGGTACAGGAAAACGCTTTCGATGACGCGCATCCCTACGCCCCGTACCGGGCCGGTCACGTGGCTTCCGAGTTTGGGACGCTGCCGGGGGCGGACGGCACGCCGCTGTACTACGAGCTGCTCAAGCCGCCGGGCTTCGATCCGGCCTCACCACGGCCGGCCATCGTGTACGTCTATGGTGGTCCCGGCGGGGCATCCGTACACCGCACCTGGTCCGTGGATTTCCGTCAGCTGCTGGCCCGCGAAGGCTTTGTGGTCTTTACGGTCGACAACCGCGGCGTCGGTGGGCGCGGAACGGCCTTCGACGACCCGCTCTACAAGGCCATGGGCGGAGTGGAAATCGATGACCAGGTGGCCGGCGCTGAGTGGCTGGCGGCACAGCCCGGCGTCGACGGCGACCGTATCGGTATCTATGGCGGGTCCTACGGTGGCTACATGACGCTGCTGGCCCTGTTCAAGGCACCCGACACCTACGCGGCCGGCGCGGCGCTCGCCCCGGTGACCGACTGGCGCCTTTACGACACGCACTACACGGAGCGCTACATGGGCATGCCGGACGAGGGTGATGCCTATCCCGTCTCCAATCCGGTGACCTACGTGGAGGGGCTGGAGGATCCGCTGTTACTGGTGCACGGCATGGCGGACGACAACGTGTTTTTTGACCATAGCGTGAAGCTTATGGCGGCGCTGCAGGGCGCGCGTAAGCCCTTCGAACTGATGACCTATCCGGGCAAACGCCACCGCATCACCGGTGAAGACGAGCGCGTTCATCTTTACACAATGATGCTGGAGTTTTTCGAACGCCACCTCGGTGACTGATCTTTACCCGCTTGCTGTTGGCGGCCTGACCGCAGCCATCCGAGCGGCAGTATCCGAGCAGCAGGACCCGAGCAGTAGGATCCAGAAAGCAATATCCGAGCAGCAGGTTTTTGGCGTTGCCTACCAGGCAGCGGGAGGCTCCCGCCAGCAGAGGTTGCTGCAAAACGGGTGCTCAGGAAAAGGGCGCGACGCCGATCCAGGACTTGTGCAGCCACATCGTGAACAGCACGTAGGTGACCAGTCCGAGCACCACGAGAATCACGTCGTTGGCTTTCGTGGCAATGGTGGGAACCGGATTGGCGCTCCGTCGCTTCAGGGAAATGCGATCCACCACGGCCCAGGCGAGCAGGCTGCCGAAAAGCACCACGTCGGCAAGGGTGCCGTTGACCAGCAGGTGGGAAAAGGCCCAGAGCTTCAGCGCAACGAGCTGTGGATGCTTCAGGGCGGTCTTGATGCGGCCGGGAAAGTAGGGGGCGAAGAAAAAGATAAACATGGGCAGCATCAGCAATGCCGCCAGGTGCGCCATCCAGGACGGCGTCGTGTAGAGAAGAACGGGGTCGAGCCGCGCCTCGCCATATCCTTTCACGATACCAACAACGCCGGTCAGCGATACGGCCACCACCAGCGCTTTCCAGGCAGCGCCGTGCTTGGCGACAAAGTTTGCGCGCCAGGCCGGTGCAACAATCGCGATGGAGTGGCTGCCGATAAACAGAACGAGTCCGGCGATGAGTTTTTCCATGGCGTTGGCAACCCCTTAGCTAGCGCCACCTGATGGTAGGGCCTTGGCCATGCCTTGCCAAGCCTCGTCGGTCACGGTCTTACGATGCGTCGGGCTGGGGCACACCACGCTATAATTTCCCCGCGACAGTCTGGGCCACCACGGCCGAGGAAGGCCCACAGCCCATGACCCTTTTCCGTACGCTTCTCGCCGCCCTCCGGCTGCTGATTATCATGCTGAGCACGCTGCTGCACGGCATGGTCCTGCTGCCCTGTTCCCTGCTGCGGCTGATCGTGCCGAAGGGCGCGCCCCGCAACGCCGTCCGGCGCGGTTTGACGCTGATCGCCGAATCCTGGATCGGTGTCAATAACCTGTTGATCGCCATGACCCGGGGTACGCACTGGGACCTCGAACTGCCCGCAGCGCTCAGTCGCCAGGGGAGCTACCTGGTCGTGTGCAACCACCAAAGCTGGGTCGACATCGTCGTGCTCCAGCGCTGTTTCAATCGTCGCATCCCCCTGCTGCGCTTCTTCCTCAAGCGCGAGCTGATCTGGGTGCCCGTGCTTGGCCTGTGCTGGTGGGCGCTGGACTTTCCCTTTATGCACCGGGCCAGCCGCGAGGAACTGAAGCAACGCCCTGAACTTCGTGGCCGCGATCTCGAATCAGCGCGACGCGCCTGCGAGAAGTTCGCTGAAGTGCCGGTTGCCATGATGAGCTTTCCCGAAGGTACGCGACGCCGGGCTGCCAAGCTTGGGAAGGACTCGGACTATCGTCATCTGCTCAGGCCCAAGGCTGGCGGCATCGGCCAGGTTGTCTATGCGCTCGGTGACCACCTGGACGGCTGCGTGGATGTCACGATCGCTTACGGTAGTAACGGCCAGGACGCGGAGCCGCCGGGGTTCTGGGATTTGTTGCGGGGCACGATCCCCGCCATCCAGGTGCAGGCGACGCTCTGTGACATCCCGGACGACCTGCTCGGTCGTAACTTCATGGAAGACCGGGAGGCACGGCAACACCTCCAGGACTGGGTTTCTGGACTGTGGCGTGAGAAGGACGAGCGGCTCGCGGCCCTGCAGAACTGAACGGTCGCGCCGGTTCAGCGGTGCTTCAGCCGGGCTTACGTACACTTCAGCATGTACTTGCCCTCATGGCAGGGTGCATCATCGAAGCTGAGTCCCGCGAGTGAGAGCTATGGGCCCGTGAAAACCACCAACCGGGAACTGTCCGTCTTCAGCACCTCCGCGGTGGACTTGTTTGCGTCCGCGCTCGGCGCCTTCATCCTGCTGATGATGTTGCTGTTCCCCTACTACCGGCATGCCGGGCCCGAAAGCGCCCCTTCTGACACGAGCGCCCTGATCGAGCAGCGCCGGCAGGCGGAACGTTCTGTGGCCGACTCCCTGGCTGAGCAGGTCACCATCGACCGCGAGACCACCGAGCTTGAAGCACGCGCGGACGCGTTGCGGCGCGAGATGATCACGCTCGAGGAAGAGCTGTTCAACCTCAAGACCAAGCTCGCCGAGGAGCCACCGGAGACGCCGCCGGAGCCCGACGTGCGGCAGCCCTTCGTGGAGCGGGGCGTGGAGTTCTCCCTGCTGGGCATCAACACGGAGCAGAAGTCCTTTGTGATCGTCGTGGACATGTCCGGCAGCATGGACGCCTACTCCAACCTGATGATCCGCTCCGTGCTGGAGATCCTTCAGCCCCTGGATGCGGAAAACGAGTTTGCGATTCTCGGCTACAGCGGCATGGGCTCGACGCGCGTCATGACCTTCCCGCGTGGAACGCGCCTGGCGACCGGCACGGCCGATAATTTGAGCCGGGGCGCGTCATTTACGCGCTCGCTGGCCAGTAACTTCGGCGGATCCACGCCCACGCACGGTGCCTTGCTGCGAGCGCTCCAGTATCCCGCGGACGCGGTCATCCTGATCAGTGATGGCGCGCCGGACGGCAATCCGGCGAGCATCATCGAGGACGTTACCCGGCTCAACGCCCGCCTGCGCAAGGAGATTCACACGGTGGCGCTGGGGGACTACACCAGCGATCGTGATCTGGTGCTGTTCCTGCAGGGGCTAGCGCGCCGCAACGGCGGCGATTTCGTGGGGGTGTCCCGGTGAGGCGGCAGCAGCGCGTGGCCGAGGTCTTCACCATGTCGGCCATCGACCTGTTCGCATCCGCCATGGGCGCGTTCCTGATCATCACGATCATCCTGATGCCCGATTACCGCAAGGAGGTCATGGCGGAGGGTGACAACACGCTGCTGGAGCGGCTCATGGCCGAATCCCTTGACGCCCTGGAAGATCGGGATGATGAAAAGAGCGAAGCCCAGCAGCGCAAGGCGTTCGCACAGCAGGAGCTGGCCGATCTCATGGCTCAGGCCAGTCGCTTGCGCAACGAGATCACCGAGGCCGAAGAGCAGCTCATGGCGGATTTCGACCCGCCGCCGCCCCCGGAGCCGTCCGAGGACCTGAGCCCCGTGGACGAGGTGTCCTTTCGCTTTCTCGGTCTGAAAACGGACGAGCGTCGTTTTCTCTTCGTCGTGGATCTGAACCGTTTTCTCGAACCCCATGCGGGGCTGATGGCGCAGACGGTCTCGCGGACGCTGGATTCCCTGCGGGACCAGCACGAGTTCGCCATCCTCGCCTTCAATCAGCAGGATTCGGGCCCCGTCTTCCAACGCTGGCCGGCGGATGGCCGGTTGGTCAACGCCTCGCGCCGCAACCTGACCGGGGCGCGGGGCTTTCTCGAAGGCCTGGAGGGCCAATTCGTGGGTTCCTCACCCATCCTGCAGGCGCTGCGCACGGGGCTGGACTCTGATGCCGATGCGATCGTCCTGTTCAGCGACGGTTTACCCAACCCGCGTTACAACGAGGGCCTGGACGGCGCGGGCATTGTCAGTCGAATTTCGCGCGAAAACCGACAGCAAAAGGAAATCCACGCGGTGACAATCGGGGACTACTTCAAATACCGGGACACGATCCAGTTCATGGAAACGCTGGCCAAGGCCAACGGTGGCGGGTTCATGGCGCTGGCGCGCTAGTTCCGTGGCTGGACCAGTCGAAGTCTTCGCCCACGAGCGGGCGGAAAAGCAGTTCCGTGGCGCCGAGCAGGATGCGGTCGCCGCTCTCGAGGGTGGTGGGTTCGAGCAGGGCCGATCCATTGAGGTAGGTCACGCCCTTGCCGCCCCCGTGCTGAAGAAAAAACTG
>JBCDHO010000164.1:0-6260 GCA_038749855.1 Pseudomonadota bacterium | reverse complement strand
CTTGTCTGAAGCTTGGAAAACTAACCCGTGATTTTATCACGAAGCCCTCGCCTAGCCGTACTGGGTGCGCCGGTACTGAGACACGGGTACGAAGCGCCCTCGTGACAGAAAGCTGGCGGCCTGCCGGGCCACCGCCGGGGAGAAGATCATGCCCGTATGGGTGACCGGCAAGGTGATGTGTTCATCGAGCTTGGGATTCTGGGTCTCAGAGACGGGCACTGTGCCATCGTGGGGCTTTTCCAGTCCCCCGGCGAAGCGACCGATACCCAGCGGCCGGTCCCCGGCGATCATGCCGGTGGTGCGCTCCTCGGGCCAGTAATGGATGCCCTCCTGGAGCGGCAGGGCCGCCGTCCCCAACATGAAAGAGGCACCGGGCCAATGCGCCGTGCGCCGGGCAATGGCACTCCCGTTCAACGGTGTGCCCATGAACAGCACCTTGCCCGGCCGATCCCATTCACCGAGCTGAAGCATACGAAGAATGAGCAGCCCACCGAGGCTGTGACCGATAAAGTGCGCCCCGCGCAGAAAATTGCGATCGCACAGTTCCTGCAACCGTGCCGCACTGGCCTCGAAAGGCATGCGCGTGCTGTTGTAGCCGAACCCCATGACCCGGAATCCCGCGTCCCCCAGTCGTTTCCCGAGCACACGCAGCCAGTGCTCACGGAACCACAGCCCGTGCACCATCACCACGTACGGCACTTCCTGGGCCTTGATCAGACCATCGTCCTGCCCCATCGACTTCGCCATCAGCAGTGCCTCACGGACTCACCATGCGTGCCTGGCGGCGCCGCTGGCGCAGCGGCGCCAGGGTCACGAGCACCAGCGCAAACCAGATACAGCCAAAGGCCACCGCGTGCCCCCGCGTAAAGGGCTCGCCCCAGAGGAATACGGCGAGCGAGAAGGTCATGCTCGGTGCCAGGTATTGGATGAAGCCGATGGTGGTCAGGGCGAGCCGCTGCGCGGCCATGTTGAACCAGATCAGCGGCAGCACGGTGATCAGCCCGGACAGGACAAGCAGGCCATCCGTCTGCGGCGGCCCGTGCAGAAAATCGAGCGTGCCACGAGCGGCCGCCCAGCCCAGGAAGGCCAGTGCCGGCCCCAGGAGCAACAGGTTTTCCCACAGCAGTCCGGTCATGGGTCCAACGTCGAGGCGCTTCCGGACGAGACCATAGAGCGCAAAGGACAGCGCCAGTGCCAGCGAGACCCACGGCGGCTGACCAAGATAGATGGCCAGGTAGGCCGTACCGGCGGCCGCGATGCCCACCGCCCATTTCTGGACCGGCGTCATCCGCTCACCCAGGAACAGGAAGCCGAAGGCCACGTTCATGAGGGGGTTGATGAAGTAGCCGAGGCTGGTGGCAAGCACTCGGTCATTGACCACGGCCCAGACGAAGATCAGCCAGTTCGCACCGATCAACAATCCACTCACGGTAAGCCACGCCAGCTGCCGACGGCTAAGGCGCAGCTTCACCCACAGCGCCTTGCCGTCCCGGAAAAACAGGAAGAGCAGCAGGATCGGGATGGCCCAGACAATGCGGTGCGCAATGATCTCCCAGGGATTTACCGCCCCCAGCCACTTGAAGAAGATGGGCATCAGCCCCCAGGCCACGTAGGCGGCCAGGGCGGCGATGAGGCCGCTGCGCTGCAGGCTCGGGTCGGTCTGGTTCATGGGCTCGGGTAAAGAAAGAGGCCGGCTTGTGCCGGCCTCTTTAAGCTTACTGCTTTTGTGTCGCTTGAGCGTCACGGATTCAGGTGGCGGGCCAGGAATTCATCAACGGCCGTATAGAACTCGTAGACGTTTTCCTGCTTGCGGAAGCCGTGCCCTTCGTCCTCCTTGACCATGGACTCGAACTCGACACCGGCGTTTTTCATGGCCGCTTCCATGACCTCGAAGTGCTGGATATCCACACGCGGGTCGGTCTCCCCGTAGGCCATAAACACGGGCACCTGGATCTTGTCCGCGTGGTTGCTGGGTGACCACTGCTGCAGGAACTCCTGTTCCGTGTCGTAGTCACCAATCAGCTCCTCCATCCTTTCACGATTGCCAGCCCACGAATCCGGCGCTGTCTCAAACAGCAGCGGGAGGTCGGTCACGCCCACGTAGTTGATGCCACAGCGGTAAAGGTCCGGTGTGAAGGTCAGACCGGCCATGGCGGCATAACCGCCGTAGCTCGCGCCGTAGATGCAGGCGCGGTCCTTGTCGACATACCCTTCCCCCGCAGCCCAGTTCAGGGCGTCAGTGATGTCATCCTGCATAGCCTGACCCCACTGCTTGCGGCTGGCCAGCATGTGGTCCATGCCGAACCCGGTAGAACCGCGGAAGTTCACCTGCAGCACCGCGTAGCCCCGGTCCGCGAAGAACTGGTGCTCTGGGTTATAACCCCAGGAGTCTGCGGCCCAGGGGCCGCCATGCGGGTTCACGACCACCGGCAGATTCTTGCCCTCGGAGCCTTTCGGGAGGGTGATAAAGCCGTGCAGGGTGCGTCCATCGCGCGCCGTGAAGGAGTAGAGCTTCATCGGCGACATGCTGTCGGGCTCGATCCACGAGCGGGAGGAGGCCAGGAATTCGAGGCTGCTGTTCTCCAGGTCGTAGAGGTAGTAGACCGGCGGCTGCGTATCGGACCAGGTCGTGATGACGGCGATCGTTTCTTCGTCATCAATGCTGGAAATGCTGTTGATCGTGCCGGGCAGCGCCTGGTCGAGGCCGGCCTGGACGCTGGCCCAGCGGTCATCAAGCCAGTGGCGCTCGGGCTGGCCGAGGGCGTAGGTCACGCCAATGGCCTTGCGGTCCTTGCCGCTGACCATGACCCCACCGACGTCGACGATGTCGTGCTGGAACACAAGATCGCCGAATTCATTGGTGCTGAAGTTGTATTCGTAGAGCGCCGCCCGGTCGAGCGGTTGGCCGTCCGGTGTCACGTTGGACACCACGAAGCCCGTCTCACCGTCACCGGACAGAAAAGCCGGCGAGAAGCTGCCCTGGTCGAAGCGTGTGCGAACGACCTCCTCGAACTCACCGGACTCGGGGTTAATGCGCTTCCATCCGGCGTAGATGCCATCCGTAAAACCACCGCCTATGACCTGACCTTCCCAATCGAGGAACCAACCGGCGATGTCACCCGGGTTGCGCTGCTCCAGGCGCTTGCGGCCCGTGTAGACGTTCATCTTGTAGATATCAGGGAAGGCGGCGTTTCGATCGTTGTTGACGACCAGCACGTGCTTGTCATCGTCCTCGAGCGTATTGAGCAGCCCCGTGAAACGAACCACCCTGCTGCCGTTGCTGACCTGCGCCGCCAACGGCGGAGCCAGCGTGCGCGGGCGGCTGCCATCAATGTTCACGGCGAACATGCCGAAGGACTCACTGCCGTCCTTGTCCATGGTGAACAGGAGCCGCTCGTTATTGGCCCAGTTAAACCCACTGATGTCCTGGTCGGTCTCGGAGGTCACGACCCGCGGTGTACGGGTCTCGAGGTCCATCACGACCAGGTTCATGCGATCGCCGATCGGTGCGAGGGCGGCGAGGTGCTTGCCGTCCGGCGAGACCTGGAAACCGGCAAACTCCGGCTTCTTGAAGAAGTGCTCAACGCCCTTCTTTTCGGCCAGCGCAGACGCGCTGATAACCAGCAGGGCCAAAGTGGCCAGCTGCAACATTCTGACTTTCATGTGCGAAATCTCCCCCCTCAGAACGAGGGTATAACGTTAAAACCGAAGCGCAGTGTAGCCGGGCATCATCACAGCGAAACGTGCCAAAAGGAACGGGAACCGGAAACAGGCCAAACGGAACAAGAACCGGCCGCCAGAGTGGCGGCCAGTATTATTCCGGCGCTAGGCGGTAGGTAAGAACACCCCGTGTTCAGGGGGCTGCCGCCACCTCTCTGTCCCGCTGCGAGCCGATGTGCCGATCGAGGAAGGAGAGCACTGCGTCGTAGAAGTCCACGCGGTTCTCAACATTCGAAAAACCGTGACCTTCCTTGCGCACCATCCATTCGTAGTCCTTGCCGATCGCATCAAGCTGCTTGCGGAGGAATTTGGCCTGGTCCAGCGGAACGCGCACGTCCTCCGAGCCGTGGACGATGAAGAGTTCGGCCTCGATCGCCTCGACGTTGTAGGCGGGCGAGCGCGCCTTCAGCTCGGCTTCATCCCGACCTTGCACGTCTTCAAAGTAGTTGTTACTGCCGCGACGGTTTTGGCGATAGTCGCCCTTCTTTTGCATCATCGGCAGGCTGTACACCCCCACGTAGCCGATCGCGCACTGGTAGAGCGACGGTTCACGAACCGTTCCCTGCAGCGCGGCGTAACCGCCGTAGCTGCCCCCGCCGATACAGATGCGATTCCGGTCGGCGATGCCCTGGTCGATGGCCCAGAGCGTGGCATCGGTCACATCGTCCTGCATGGCACGCCCCCATTCCCGGTAGCCGGAACGTTCAAAGTCGTCGCCGTACCCCCCGGAACCACGGAAGTTCACCTGAAGTACCGCGTAGCCGTGACTGGCCATGGCCTGGACGTCGCTGTCGTAGCCCCAGCGATCATAGGGGCCGTGGGGGCCACCGTGGACCCAGACGACCATGGGCAGGTCCTTGTCCTCGCGGCCGGGCGGCAAGGTCAGGTAGCCGTAGAGCTTCTTGCCGTCCCGTGCTGTCATGGTGAACGCCTCCTGGCTTCCCAGGCGCTCCGGGTCGTTCTCGGGCTTGGAGGAGGCCAGAAAATGCAGCTTGCCTTCCTTGAAAAGGTACAGCTCACCCGGGTTGCGGTCGCTGCTCACACTCACGGTTGCCATGGTGCCATTCTGCGCGTAGCTGGTGGCGCGGACGACCTGCCCCGGGAACGCCGCCTGGAGTGACTTGAGCTTCCGGACCACCGGATTGTCGGGATAAAAGTACTTCTCGGTCGGGTAGCCGGGCTGATAACTCACACCAAGCACCTGGCCGTCCGGGCCCCGGATGGCAGATTCAATATTCACATCCGGGTGGCGATGAATCAGATTGATCTCGCCACTGTCGAAGTCAAAGCGAAACACACCCATGGTGTCGCCACTGGCCTGATCGTAGTTCGAGAGAAAGTAGTAGTGCCGGTCCCCGGGGCCGAAGCCGAGATTCTGAAAGTTCGGACCCTGGCGCTCCGTGGTCATTTCCATGGATCGCCACTCCCAGTCCAGCTCCCGGTAGTGGAAGCGGTAGGTGTCATCGTCGGCGTCAAAATCTTCCTTACCCGGATTCCATTCGATTGCAATCCGGACACGGTCATCGGAATCCAGGGCCAGGTCGACGATGAAGGCCCCATCGTCCGGCTTGGGCAGATCGGGGAAGAAGTCTGACCGCGCCATGGTGGCATCGACCTTGTGCAGCTTCATGCCGCGGTCCATCATGAAATTCCGGCGCATGACCAGGAAGTTATCCGGGTCTGATTCCAGCGCGTCCACCACCCGGAGCATGAAGTTGCCGGTTTCCAGCGCCCTTCGGTTACTGCCGTCGTAGCCCCCCACAAATAAACGTGGGTCCTGGCGCCGGCCATCAAGGAAGCCCGTGTTGAGCCAGTTGGTCATGACGAGCCGCTCATTGTTGATCCAGCGCGCACCACCGACGTGCTTGTTGTCGCCGAAGGCGTAAACCGCCGTGATGGTTTTCAGGTCTGTGGTCGCAACCGCGAGCTTGCCCTCGTTGTTCCCCTCTTCATAGGTAAAGGCGATGTGGCGCCCGTCCGGCGAGAGCACGGCGGTCTTGAATTTTTGCGGCGCCGCGAAAAATTCCAGTGGCATGGGCTGAGGCTGCGCCACCGCGACCAGCGGGGTAACGAGCAGGCACAATGCACCCAGAAGGTGCGGTAAGGACTTACGCATGGGGTCTGACTCCCTGATCAATCGTCAGGGAGATCATAAACATGCTGGATGTGATCGTACAGTTGCTGCTGCGCGGGACCTAACGCTGCGCCTTCCTGCCATCGCGCTGCGGGGCAAGAAGCGGCACGCCCGAGGGCGGCCAGGCTGCCACTAACGCCGGCCCGGACGGTATGGGCCTACTCAGCGTCGGGCCGGGCCACCTCGATACGCAGTTCTTCCAGCACTTCGTCCGGCACGCTGGATGGTGCATCCGTTAAAACGCACTGCGCCGTCGTGGTCTTGGGGAAGGCGATCACGTCGCGGATCGAGTCTTCGCCAGCCATGATCGCTGCCATGCGGGTGAAAAACTAACCGTCTTCAGAGAGGCTAGAAGGCCACCCCGGAAAACAAACCTTCTATATATGGTAACTACTACTTCCCTAAG
>JBCDHO010000163.1:0-6270 GCA_038749855.1 Pseudomonadota bacterium | reverse complement strand
TGATCATGTCGGAATTGCGCTTGGCGGATACGGAGTCCTCAATCGCTCGACGGATGCCGACAACCAGTACTTCCTCCGTGAGGTTGTCCATGTCGTCCTGGTCCGCGTCCTGAGCGAGGACTGGCTGCGGGTTCGCATACAGGGCCATGGCAATGGCGCTGCTGAGTACGGTGGTTCGTTTCAAGGTCATTCAGTTTGCCCTCGTTGTCGCTGGATTGGGCCGTCCTGGCTTCTCTGGCCGACGGTATTGGTATTAACCAATTGTTAAGATCATATTACCAATAGATACCAATTTCCACCCAATTTTTTCACAAAGAGCTCGCGAATTGCTTATCTTCTTGTTTTTAAACAGTTATAAATATTTCTGAGCAATATTTTTAAAACACGTCTCCATTATTGGTTCTATATTGGTTATAGTATGGTTATGCCTGACGAACCGACAGACCGCGACCAGACGCTCGCCGAGCGTTTTGGGCGCCTCAACGCAAGCGACCATCGCCCGCTATACCGCCAGGTCCAGGCGCGACTGCGCACAGCCATCACGGACCGGGTGCTGGCAGCCGATGATGCGCTGCCGCCGGAGCGCGAGCTCGCCAACCTGTTCGGTGTCTCGCGCATTACGGTCCGCAAGGCCATTGAAGGGCTGGTCAACGAGGGGGTACTGGAGACCCGTCAGGGCTCGGGTACCTTTGTCCGCGCCAAGGTCGAGAAGAACTTTGCGCAGCTCACATCGTTTTCCGAAGAAATGGCCGCACGCGGACTTGACGCGAGCAGCGTCTGGCTGAGCCGCTCGGAGGGCACCGTGTCCCCGGAAGAGGCCATGACCCTCAGAGCCAGCCCCGGTACGGTGGTGTACCGCTTTTCCCGCGTTCGGCTGGCCAATGGCACACCCATGTCGCTCGAGAAGGCCACGGTGCTGGGATCAACACTCCCTTCTCTCGATGCCGTGGACAGGAGCCTGTATACCGCCCTCAAGGCGACGGGCAACCGGCCGGTCCGCGCGCTGCAGCGTCTGAGCGCCTTGCTGCTCAATGAAGAACAGGCAGAGCTTCTCGGGGCACGCGTCGGCGATGCCGGTCTGCTGGTCGAGCGCATTGGCTTCAATGGCGATGGTGCGGCCATCGAGTTTTCTCAGAGCTACTACCGCGGCGATACCTACGACTTCGTGGCTGAACTGAGCCTCGGTGATTAGGTAATCCACCGGCCATTTTCAGCCAGCGACACAACCGAAGGATGCGTGAAAACGCCAAGCGATGAACCGTGAGCAGCCCCCCATGAACGAACGCTCTTCCGTCAATCGGCCGGCCGGACCAGCAGCCCCCTTGGGAAAGGGCCGTCGCCCCTCGCAAACGCTCATGTTCCGGGAGGCTGCGGAAGCGGCAGATGTCGTGCAGCGACAGCTCGACCGCAACAGCAGAACCGTCAGAGACATCGGCGCGCTCCTGCGCGTCCACAATCCCGACTTCCTGATCACCGTCGCCCGCGGCAGTTCAGATCACGCGGCGACGTTCATCAAGTATCTCGTGGAGACGCAGACAGGACGCTTTACCGCTTCCGCCGCCCCTTCCGTGAGTTCGCTCTATGCCGCGCCCATGCGCTTCGAGCGCAGCGCTTGCCTGGTGGTCTCGCAGTCGGGCGCCAGTCCGGACCTGCTCGCCGTGGCCAGGGCAGCACGCGCCGGTGGGGCACCCGTTATCGCGCTTGTCAACGAAGAGGATTCGCCACTGGCCAAGCTCGCCGACGAGGTTCTCCCGCTGCACGCGGGGCCGGAACGCAGCGTAGCGGCCACCAAGTCCTTCATTGGCTCCCTTGCTGCCGGCCTGCATTTGACGGCGGCCTGGCGGGGTGACGATGCGCTGATGGATGCCCTGGCAAACGCTCCCGACGCGCTGGCCAAAGCCTGGTCGTGTGACTGGTCGGCCGCCTTGGACCCCATCATGAAAGCACGCAGCCTGTTCACGCTGGGCCGTGGTCTGGGTCTTGGCATCGCGCAGGAAGCGGCACTCAAGCTCAAGGAAGTCTGCGCGCTGCACGCAGAAGCCTACTCTTCAGCCGAAGTGCTGCATGGCCCGGTGACCATTGCCCGCGACGCGTTCCCCACACTGGTACTGGCACAGAGTGATGCGACGCAGCCAGGAATCGAAGCCCTGTCGGCTTCCCTGGTCGATCGCGGCCTCGAGGTGATCTGCGCAGGCGTCGGACCAAACGGTGCGCTCTTGCTTCCAACGCCTGCGGCTGATCCGGTGATTGAGCCGTTATTGCGGATCCAGAGCTTTTATCGCATGGCCAATCAGCTTTCCCTGTCACTGGGGCAGGATCCGGACAACCCACCCTTCCTGCGCAAAGTCACGGCGACGCTCTGAGCATGATACGCAGCACCGCCCAACGGACGATCCTGAGCAACGCCAGGCTGGTAACCCCCACCGGCGTGCTCAAAGGCCAGGATGTCCTGGTAAGCGAGGGCAGGATCGAAGCTGTCGTGCCCACAGGCAGTGAGACGGAGGGCGAGCTGGTCAACCTGCTGGGCCGTACGCTCTTTCCCGGTTTCATTGATACGCAGGTCAATGGCGGCGGTGGTGCACTCTTCAACAGCGAGCCAACGCTGGAATCGATCCGCACAATCAGCCGGGCTCATGCGCGCTTCGGAACCACCGGACTCCTGCCGACGCTGATCAGCGATGAGCTCGAGGTCATTGAAGCCGGGCTGACCGCCGTGTCCAAGGCCATCGACCATGGAGAGCCCGGCATTCTGGGCATTCACATTGAGGGGCCATTCATCAATGAAGCGCGGCGTGGTGTGCACAGTGCGGAAAAAATCCGACGGCTAACCATGGAGATGGTCGAACAGCTCAAGCCACTTGCAGAGGGCGCCACACTGCTGACCCTGGCGCCGGAACAGGTAGAGCCCGGTATGATTGCTGCCCTCGTGGCCAAAGGCTTCATCGTGAGCGCCGGACACAGCGCCGCGAGCTACGCTGAAGTCCGGCGCGCACTCGGCGAAGGACTCCGCGGCTTTACCCATCTGTTCAACGCCATGTCGCCGTTTACTGCGCGCGAGCCTGGCATGGTGGGCGCTGCCCTGGACCACGACCAGGCCTACTGTGGGCTGATTGCGGACGGTGTACACGTCTCTGACGCGGCCCTGCGCCTCGCCTTCCGCGCCAAGGGACCGGGTCGATTGATGCTGGTAACCGACGCCATGCCGCCGCTGGGCACAGACCTCGATCATTTTGACCTGCTGGGCGAAACGGTCAGCGTGAACCATGGCGTGTGCCGGGATGGTCGTGGGGCGCTGGCTGGCTCCAGCCTCGATATGGCTTCGGCACTCCGACACTTTCTGTCCGTTTCCGGCTGCGGGCTCGCAGAGGTCGCGCGCATGGCCAGCACGACGCCGGCTCAGTTTCTCGGTCTCGCGGGAATACGCGGCGCAATCGCCGAGGGTCAGGCCGCAGATTTCGCCATCCTTGACGAAGGCCTCAGGCCCGTCGCCACCATCATTGCCGGTGCTACGGTGTGGCCGGGGCGGGACGCCTGAAAGGCTGCACCCGCCAGTAGCTCAGGCAGCGCCACAGCCATTCCATGGGCCCGAAGCGGTACCGCGCCAGCCACCAGGGCGACCACCACAGCTGCAGGGCCCAGACACCGAAAACGATCAGGGCCAGCTGCCAACGCTCGAGGTGACCGAAAGCACCGAGGCCGTGCCCGTAGAAAATAAGCGTACAGATCAGGCTCTGGGCGATGTAATTACTGAACGCCATGCGGCCGACGGCAGCGAACCGCGCCTTGAGCTTCGGACCCCGATCGCCCAGGCACCACAGCATCACGAGGCCCAGATAGCCCAGGGCGAGGATGAAGCTGCCCCAGTAGTTCAGCTGCCCGTGGATGAAAAACGCCTCAGCGTAGGCCCAGCCTGACTGCTCGTTCATTACGATGCCCAGCGCGATGGCCGGGAGCGCCAGCACGATGCACACCAGGGCGAGACGCCGGAATGAAGCGGGCGAACGCTCCGCTGTGAAGTAACCCCAGCTAAACAGCGCCATGCCGATCAACATGAGCCCACCGGCGCGCCAGAATCCAAAGAACGCAAAAACAACGGTCTGAAATTCGATGGCCGTGGGAATCCGGTGCGATAGCTGTTCCATCCAGCCGCCCCGGTAGGTGGCCAATTCCTTTGCCAGCACTTCGGCACCCGGCGCCCAGTCCACGAGCGCGGCGGCTTGTTCCTCCGGCGGCCAGAGTTCCCAGGTCATACCGGCCGTCAGAAACAATGCCGATGGAACGCACAGAAACAGCAGGCCGGTGATCAGCTGGGTCAACGGCTTCCAGTTGCGGCAGAACATCAGCACGAAACCGGCCAGTGCGTAGGCCACGAGGATGTCACCAAACCAGATCAGGTAGGCATGCATGAGGCCGAGCACCAGCAACCAAAAGTTTCGCCGCAGAAGCAGACCCGTGGAAGGAAGGCCCTTCGCGGCACAGCGCTCACTCATGAGCGCGATCCCGGCGCCGAACATCATGGAGAACAGGGTCATGAACTTCTGGTCGGCGAACAGGTTCGTGAACCAGAACCACAGCTGGTTGATGCCGGTCAGATCGCCGTAGGCCTGAGGGTTGAAGTACGCCGCCTGGGGCATGCCGAACAGGCGGATGTTCATGGCAAGGATGCCGAGCACCGCGACCCCACGCAGCACATCCAGGCTCTGTGCACGGTCCTTGAGACTGACCGGTTCGTTAATGGATTTCATGCCCCTACCCTAGCGCACTCAGGCGGCCGCCTCCTGTGCCTTTAGCCACGCTGCGCGAATGGCTGAGGGCGGCGCATTCCAGACCGCGGCGGAGCCCATGATGTGTTCGAGGACGCGCTCCAGGGCGCCTATGCGGTGGGGCTGTCCGAGCATCCAGGGATGAACATTGAGGGCAAGCAGCCGGCCACCTTCCTCGCGGGCCTCCGCGAGCAGAAAGTCGAAGGCATCCATTAGCTGCTCGGCGTACTCGGTTTCCGAGTGGCCGTTGGCCATGATGACGAACCGGTCGTCGAGCTCCGTCGACAGGGGCAAAGCTGTGATTTCACCGCGTGGTGTTCGAAAGACGTAGGGCAGCTCATCATTAATCCAGTCGGCCATGAACTCGATGCCATGCTCAACCAGCAGCCCCGGCGTATTGCCACTCTGGCTCTTGCCCGGACTCAACCAGCCGCGGACAGGCTGTCCACTCGCCTCACGGAGCACCCCGAGCGAACGCGCAATGATCTCCGCTTCCTCCTGCGGGTCGAGGCCACCGAAGTGCGGCGAATCCATGTCCCAGCCATGACCCAGCAGCTCGTGTCCGCGCTCGACCACGCGCTCCAGCAGATACGGCGCTTTCTCCGCCAGCCGCGCGTTCATGGCGCAGCTCGCTTGCACGCCGGCGGTATCGAGGGCCTGGAACACGCGGAACACGCCAACCCGGTTGCCATAGTCCCTCAGCGTGTAGTGCCGCAGGTCCGGGTAGCTGGTGGTCATGCCACCCGGCGGTGGGAAAGGCTTGCCCCGCTGATTCAGCGGAAATGTCTGCAAGGATACGTTCACCCACAGGGCGACGGGCTTGTCGTCAGGCCAACGCACGGGCTTGCGGTCCGTGAGCATGGACCAGTCATACAGGTCGTGGTCCATCCCATAGCTGCGGTGCGGATAATCGAAATAGGACTTGTCGAGGCTCATGCCGCCGCCTCCCCACCCTGGCGGGCAGCGATGTCCGCCACGGCCGCATCGTAGTGGTGCTCGATGTAGTGCTCGGCAATCTCCCGGCCGGTCGTGACCCAGACATCGCTGTGGCCCGTGATGTACTCCAGCGCCTCCTCGAAGGCCTTTAGCCGGTGCGGGTGGGACACCTGGTAGGCGTGGAGCGGAATGCACATGACCACCGGGTTATCCGCACCCTCCTGGTAAAGGCGGTCGAAGTTGGCCTTGAGCATCTCGCCGTAGCGACGCGGTTCGATCTTGTTCACCACGTAGACAATCGTGTCGTTCATCTCCAGTGAGTACGGCACGGAGATGAACTTCTCACCTGACCGCACCTTGTCCGGCGTGGGCTGGTCGTCGTGGAACAGGTCACAGGTGTAGAGGCCACCCGCCTCGGCGAAGAGGTCCAGCGTGACATTCGTGTGCGTGAGCGCCGGCGCCAGGTAGCCCGCACAAGGCTTGCCCGTGTGCCGGAGAATGGTCTCCATCGCGTCCTCGATCATGGAACGCTCCTGGTCCTCACTCATGCCGTAGCTGTAGCGCGTGTTGT
>JBCDHO010000162.1:0-6272 GCA_038749855.1 Pseudomonadota bacterium | reverse complement strand
CGAACGGGGTGAATCGTCAGATTCCCCTTAATGTTGTCGGGTATCTCCTTCAAATCCCTCTCGTTTTCGTTCGGGATGATGACGTGCTTGATCCCGCCACGGCTCGCTGCCAACAGCTTCTCCTTCAGACCGCCAATCGGCAGCACCTGGCCTCGCAAGGTGACTTCGCCGGTCATGGCCACATCTGCCCGCACGGGCACCTGCGCCAGTACCGAGACGAGCGCAGTGCACATGCCGATACCGGCGCTGGGTCCGTCCTTCGGCGTCGCGCCTTCAGGGACGTGCACATGGACATCGAGCTGCTCGTGAAAGTCCGGATCGATACCGAGGCTGTCGGCGCGGCTGCGCACGAAGGTCAATGCGGCCTGGATAGATTCCTGCATGACGTCGCCGAGCGAGCCGGTCTTGGTCTGCCGTCCCTTGCCAGGAACCGCCACGGCTTCGATGTTGAGGAGTTCACCACCAACCTGGGTCCAGGCCAGACCGGTCACGATGCCGATCTGGTTCTTCTCTTCCGCGAGCCCATAGCTGAACTTCCGGACCCCGAGATAGTCTTCGACGTCGTCGCTGTTCAGCACTCGCTCATCGCGTCCGCCGTCGGGGCCGTCGCCCAGGGCTGTCTCTGTGACCACCTTGCGAGCCAGCTTCGCGATCTCGCGCTCGAGCCCCCGGACCCCGGCTTCACGGGTGAAGTAGCGAACAATGTGAAGCAGCGCATCGTCCGAAATGGCGAACTCGCCCTCACTCAGCCCAGCGACCTCACGCTGTTTGGGCACCAGATACCGCTTAGCGATGTTCTGCTTTTCATCCTCCGTGTACCCCGGCAAACGAATGACCTCCATCCGATCGAGCAGCGGCGCTGGAATGTTCATGCTGTTGCTGGTGCAGATGAAGAAGACATCCGATAGGTCGAAATCGACTTCGAGGTAGTGATCGTTGAACGTGCTGTTCTGCTCCGGGTCCAGTACCTCCAGCAGTGCACTGGCCGGATCACCGCGAAAGTCCATGCCCATTTTGTCGATCTCGTCGAGCAGGAACAGCGGGTTCTTAACCTTGGCCTTTGACAGCTTCTGGATGATCTTCCCGGGCATGGAGCCGATGTAGGTGCGTCGGTGCCCGCGAATCTCTGCCTCGTCGCGCACGCCCCCGAGCGCCATGCGGATGAAGGTCCGGTTCGTCGCCCGAGCGATGCTCTCACCGAGGGACGTCTTGCCCACGCCCGGCGGGCCCACGAGGCACAGCACACTCCCACGCACCTTCTTAACGCGGTTCTGTACAGCCAGGTACTCGATGATCCGTTCCTTGACCTCTTCCAGACCGTAGTGATCCGCATCGAGGATCTCCTGCGCCTGGGCCAGGTCGCGCCGAACGCGCGAGCGCTTCTTCCAGGGCGCCCCGACAATCCAGTCGAGATAGCTGCGAACGACCGTGGCCTCAGCGGACATGGGCGACATCATCTTGAGCTTGTTCAGCTCAGCGTTCGCCTTGTCCCGAGCGTCCTTCGGCATGCCAGCCTCTTCGATTCGCGAGGCAAGCTCTTCCATTTCGTTCGGCGTATCTTCCATGTCCCCGAGTTCGGACTGGATCGCCTTCATCTGTTCGTTCAGGTAGTACTCGCGCTGGCTGCGCTCCATCTGCTTCTTCACGCGGCCACGGATGCGCCGCTCCATCTGCAGCACTTCCAGGTGCGCATCGATCAGATCGAGCACCGTATCCAATCGGGACTTCAGGTCCGCTGCCTCGAGCACCGCCTGCTTGTCCTCGATCTTGAGCGTCATCTGCGCCGCGATCGTATCGGCCAGGCGGGCCGGATCATCGATGCTGCCCAGCGAGGACAGCACTTCCGCAGGCACCTTTTTCGAGCCTTCAACGTAGCGCTCGAACTGCCCCATGAGGGCCTTCACAGCGGCTTCGACCTGCCCGCCGGGAACCTCCGGCTCGGGCAAAGGCAGGGCATCCGCTTCGATGTAGGGACCGTCCAGCCGCAGCTCGTGTACCGCCGCTCGATGGCCGCCCTCGACGAGCACCTTCACCGTGTCGTCGGGCAGTTTCAGCAGCTGCAGAATGGTCGCCACGGTGCCGACCTCAAACAGATCCGCAACCTGCGGCTCATCGACCGTCGCGTCGCGCTTGGCCAGCAGCAGGACCTGCTTGTCAGCAGCCATCGCCGCTTCAAGCGCCGCGATCGAGCGCGCCGTGCCCACGAACAGTGGGTGCACCCCGTGGGGATAAATGACCATGTCGCGCAGCGGCAGGGTAGGAATGGCGGTTTGCAGTTCCGGTGTCGTCATGAGACCTCAGTATTCAGATGCGTACGAGCCGCAACCGCAGCTTAGGCCAGGGGCGGTGAAAGCGATGAGGACTGGCCGCCATCTGGTGCAGCAAACTGGACCAGCGAGCCCTTCTGCGACCGGAGTGGCAACCGCTGAGACGGCCGTGACCACGGCCGTCGAAACGACGGCTTGCTACTCCTGCGGGGACGCCGTTTTCTCGACGTTTTCGTAGATGAGCATGGGCTCGGACTCGCCCTTGATCACGCTCTCGTCGATGACGACCTTGCTGACCGCGTCGGTCGAGGGCAGGTCATACATGGTCGACAGCAACACCGCTTCCAGAATGGAGCGCAGACCGCGCGCGCCGGTTTTACGCTCCATGGCCTTGTGGGCCACGGCTCGCAGCGCGTCGTCGCGGAAATCGACCTCGACGCCTTCCATTTCGAACAGCTTGGTGTACTGCTTCGTCAGGGAGTTCTTCGGCTCCGTGAGAATCTGGATCAGCGCATCGCTATCCAGCTCTTCCAGCGTGGCCACCACGGGCAGCCGGCCGACGAACTCAGGGATGAGGCCATACTTGATCAGGTCTTCAGGCTCGACCTGACGCAGTGTCTCGCCGATGGTGAGGCGATCTTCCTCACCCTTGACCTGCGCACCGAAGCCGATGCCGGACTTGTCAGAGCGCTCCTGGATCACCTTGTCGAGGCCAGCGAACGCGCCGCCGCAGATGAAGAGGATGTTGCTCGTGTCGACCTGCAGGAATTCCTGCTGCGGATGCTTACGCCCGCCCTGCGGCGGCACCGAGGCGACCGTACCTTCGATCAGCTTGAGCAGCGCCTGCTGCACGCCCTCCCCGCTCACGTCGCGGGTGATCGACGGGTTGTCGGATTTACGGGAGATCTTGTCGATCTCGTCGATGTACACAATCCCGACCTGGGCACGCTCAACGTCGTACTCACACTTCTGCAGGAGCTTCTGGATGATGTTCTCGACATCTTCCCCGACGTAGCCGGCTTCGGTCAGCGTGGTGGCGTCAGCGATGGTGAACGGCACATCGAGCAGACGCGCGAGCGTTTCCGCCAGCAGCGTCTTGCCGCTGCCGGTCGGGCCGATCAGGAGGATGTTGGACTTCGACAGCTCAACGTCGTCCTTTTTGCCCGTGTAGTTCAACCGCTTGTAGTGGTTGTACACCGCAACCGAAAGCACTTTCTTGGCGTGCTCCTGGCCGATCACGTACTGGTCGAGGATCGCGTTGATTTCCTGCGGCACCGGCAGCCGGTCTTTCTCGGTTGCCTTGGCGGAGTCGGTGACTTCCTCGCGGATGATGTCGTTGCACAGCTCAACGCACTCATCGCAGATGAACACGGATGGTCCCGCAATCAGCTTACGAACCTCATGCTGGCTCTTGCCGCAAAACGAACAGTAAAGAAGTTTGCCTGACTCGTCGCCTTGTTTGCTGTCGTCCGACATTCAATCCTCGACTTCGTGAGCCCGAATCGGCCCCGTGGTCCCAGTTTACCGCGGATGCTCGATCCGCGCCTACTTCGACATTATGCCTGTCTGACCCAAGCCGGATTCCCCCAACCGGGTCACAGCCTGCGCGTGCGCCCTAGCCCGTGGCCGAAACCGCGGCCACCGGCTTGCGGGGCGTTTGGACCTTGTCGACCATGCCGTACGCTTCGGCTTCGTCGGGGCTCATCCAATAATCGCGGTCTGAATCCTGCGCGATCCGCTCGACACTCTGACCCGTGTGCTGCGACAGCAGCTCATTCAAGCGCTCCCGCATCAGCAGGATCTCCTTCGCCTGGATCTCGAGATCGGCCGCCACACCACGGGCGCCGCCCATGGAGGGCTGATGAATCATCATGCGCGAATTGGGCAGCGCGTAACGCTTGCCGGCAGCCCCTGCGGCCAGCAGGAACGCTCCCATGCTCGCCGCCTGACCGATGCACATGGTGCTGACATCTGGACGTACGAACTGCATCGTGTCGTAAATCGACATACCGGCGGTCACGGACCCACCGGGCGAATTGATGTAAAGGTTAATGTCTTTATCCGGATTCTCGGACTCAAGGTACAGCAACTGCGCGACGACCAGGTTCGCGACCTGATCCTCGACTGGTCCGACCATGAAGACGATGCGGTCCTTCAGCAGCCGCGAGTAGATGTCGAAGGCCCGTTCGCCGCGGGCTGACTGCTCGACGACCATCGGCACCATGCCGAGCGCCTGCGTCTCCGGCTGCGCACTCATGGTGGCGTAAAAGTCCCTGAAAGAACTGGTCATGGATTCCTTTGCCTCTCGTTATCCTGTCAGCCTGCCAACGAAGTGTATCCGATTCTGCTCAGAGCAGGGTTCAGATCAGGTCACGCTGTGGGCCCTTGTCCCGATGTGGGGCCACCTGGGAGCGATTGCAATGGCAGGGGCACGATCGCAGCGTGCGGCCGCTGCGACGCGAGCGATCGGTTCCGGTCTAGCCCTCGGCGGGCGCTGCATCCTCGGCGTCGGCATCATCCTCTACCGGCGTGTCCTGCGGCAGCGCCTTGCCTTCGATGACATCCTGGTAGCTGGCCGGGAGAGCCTCCACCGCGCCCTGCTCAAGCAGCCAGTCGACCACCTGGTCCTCGACCACCGCCATCTCGATCTGGCTCAGCTGCTCGGGGTTGCTGTAGTAGTACTGAATGACCTGTTCCGGCTCAGCGTACTGCGACGCCATGGACTCCAGTCGCTCCCGGACGCGATCCGCATCCGCTTCGATGCTCTGCGACTGCACGATCTCGTTCATCACCAGCCCCAGCTTGACGCGCCGTTCCGCCTGCTCAGTGAATAGATCGTCCGGCAGATTCAGGTCCGCTGCGTTCGCACCCTGCGGCATCTGGAATTGCTGCATCATCTGGCCCTTAAGCGCTTCGATCTCGTTCTTGACAAGCGCCACGGGCAGCTGCACTTCGTGGGCACCGGCAAGCTGATCCATCACCTGCTGCTTGACCTGGGTCTGCACGGCCTCGTCGAGTTGACGCTGCATGTTCTCGCGCACCTGCGCCTCGAAGTCCGCAAGCTCGCCGCTCTCAACATCGAACCGTTGAAAGAACTCACTGTCGAGTTCCGGCAGCGACGCCGCCTCGACCTGCTTCACGGTGACTTCGAACTGCACCGTTTCGCCAGCGAGTTCGCTCGCCTGATAGTCCTCAGGAAAGGTCGCATCAAACTTGAGCTCTGCGCCTGAAGCAGCGCCGCGTACCGCCCGATCGAAATCCTCGATCATCTGACCGGCGCCGACTTCGAAACTCATGTCTTCGCCGGTGCCGCCATCGAAAGCTTCGCCATCGCGCGTCCCGCGAAAGTCGACGGTCACCTTGTCGCCCTCTTCAGCGGCGCGCTCCACCACCTCGAAGGTTTTGCGCTGCTCCCGCAGGCGCTCGATCATCGCGTCCAGATCGGTCCGCTCGATGGTCGCCTCCGGGCGCTTCACCGACAGGCTGGACAGATCACTCAGCTCGATATTCGGAAACACTTCGAAGGTTGCCGTGAACTCGAAATCGATGCCGGGCTCCATCTTGACCACTTCGAGATTCGGGTTGCCGGCCGGTGTCAGAGATTCCTGCTGCACGGCCTCCATGAACGTGTTCTGCATGGTTTCGCCGGCCACCTCGCCGCGAACGGATGGGCCGAAGCGCCGCCGCACTTCCTTCAGCGGAACCTTGCCGGGACGGAAGCCGGGCAACCGGACCTGGGTGCGCGCCTTGTTCAGGCGCTCGGTGATATCGGACTCGAATTCTTCCGAGGGGACCACAATGGTCAGGCGCCGCTCGAGATTGCCGGTCGTTTCAATGGAGATTTTCATGGCTCGCGCTCGCCGGGCCAGCGCGCGGCCCGGATCTATTGGAAAGTGAGATAAATTGGGGTGGATGATGGGGCTCGAACCCACGACCACCGGGATCACAACCCGGGGCTCTACCAACTGAGCTACATCCACCACTGTAACTGGCACGCCCGGAAGG
>JBCDHO010000161.1:0-6281 GCA_038749855.1 Pseudomonadota bacterium | reverse complement strand
GCACCGGTTCCCGATGTTGGTCACCAGACCGGGGCCCAGGCCGTACGTTGGGTTGATGGGGTGCCTGAAGCCCTGAAAGACAACGAGGGCAGGGCCCTGACAGCGGCCTGGGCCTGCAATGCCGATTGCGAAATCGTCTACGGCACCGATACGAACGGCGTGCCGCTGGAGTCGGCCCCGATCAACCAGCCCTGGTTCTGGACTGCTGATGGTCACTTCGGGCGCCTCGATGGCCTAGGCTTCGACGGCGGCAGTGTGCACATCCTGGCCGAAACAACCGCAGATGGCACGATGGTGCTTGGTACGAGCAACTTCCCCGGGTTTCCAACCGTCGGTCCTGTCCCGGCGGATGGTGTTTTTCTGTGGACACAGGCCACGGGCACCGTCTATCTGGACGCCTTGCTTGAGCAGCTGGATCTCATCGACGACCCTGAGGCGCTCCGCGGTTATGGCGCCATCGCACTCTCGGCCAATGGACAGCATGTGCTGCTTTGGCAGTTCGATTCACGAATTCGCCCCGTGGTCTTGACGCTGAACCCGCGTCGGCTTGTGGAGCGCTAAAGCGTCGAACTGCGACGCGATGAGCGGTTATTGAAACTCACGAACCACAAACTGGATTTCGGTACTCCCAACCCGGACGATGGCGGGTGAGCCTGCAGTCACGTAGAACCTGGGCGAAAGGGTTTCGTCTCCCACCTCCAGGTCGATGTTCAACAGCATTCCGCCATCGCTGCTCTTGTTCAGCAGTAGGGCATATTCATACTGGTCTTCAACCGAAACGTAGGTCGTTGTGCCGCTCTCGACGGCCAGCTTAGGTTGGGCAATCTCGTCACCCGCCACGGATACGGTGGTTTCGACCAGGAACATTTCTTCATTTGCAAACAACAAGGGCGGGCAAAGCAGTCCTGCTACGAAGATCAAACGCTTCATGAAGCCTCCTATCGACATTCTCACTGCTTGCTTGGTCAACATTGGGATCGAATCGTTCAAGGTCTTCTATTAGATTCTTGGCGTGCTTTGAGAGGAATGGCGCGTTCAGGCTGTGGCTTCTGATCGTAGAAAGTTTGAACGTGCGTTTCTTAGGGCTTGCGTGTTTCGACAAGACAGTCTGGCTGACGTTTTGAGCCTGGCAAAAAGAAAACGGCCTGTGCGGAGAACCGTCACAGGCCGTTAGTTTTCTTTGTCGGGGCGAGAGGATTTGAACCTCCGACCCCCTCAACCCCATTGAGGTGCGCTACCAGGCTGCGCCACGCCCCGACAACCTCCTGCCGCGGCAGGAAGGTGGCGCATCTTACCGCAATGTGGCACGGTGATAAAGGCTTCGGCGGGTGTTGATTGCAGGGCGATTTCACCGTGTTGTGATTCGTGCCTTAAGGCTGCCGCGGACGGGTATAGCGTCTATGACCTTGCGAGTTGTGGTTCCTCGAAACGCGCTCAGGAGAACAGTGATGAAGGTTTGGTTCTGCCTATCGGTAACTCTGCTTGCCTCGCTGGCGAGCACCCTTTCTTTTGCCCGGTCATCCGTGAGTTCCAGCGATGCCGCGCCCATGCGTTTTGAGCAGGCTGCAAGCTACTGGGAAATCGATGACATCACCCAGCGTTCTCCGCGTCGAGGTGATGAGCGGACCGCCAGCGGAGGCTGCGCCGTACTGGCCTTCGTGATCGCGGCAGACGGAACCACTCATTCGCACCGCGTTCTGTACGCGTGGCCGGATCTGCTTCTGAACGATTTCGTGGTGCGTAACTACGAACAGGCGACCTTCAAACCAACGGCTGAGAACACGGCGCGTGTACCGGTTTACACCGCGATTACGGTGTGGACGGCACGCGGTGGCGTTCCCACCCGGCGACCCCTTACCGGATACGTGGATGACCGTTGCCAGAAGGCGACGAAGCAGTATTGGGAGGAGCGTCTGGCGGGGCACCAGACAACAGACCGTAACTGATGGCAGTCGGGCGGAAAGACGTTGGCCATCGCACAGACCAGCCCGTACGTCGAGTCTCAGCACAACTCAGGCTCCGCTTCGGTCGACTTGCCGGGGCCGCCGCGGCCATCCTGATCACCCTCATGGCCACACCAGCCAGCAGTGATGACAGCGAGGTGCTTGCGCTCCCGCTGGAGGCCGCGCAGGAATATTGGAGGATCAATGAGATCCAGATGCCGGAGGAGCTGATCGAAGCAGAGGCCGAGGAGGATGGTGGCTGTGTCGTGATCGGTTTCATCATCGAAGCGGACGGCTCGACCAGTTCCCATCAGCCGGTGTTTGCGTGGCCCAACGACCGGTTGGTTGACGACGCGGTTCGTGCGGTTGCGCAAGCGACCTTCAAGCCGACGCGCCAGAACAAGGAGCGTTTGCCGGTCTACACCACGCACACGCTGATGACGACCGAGCAACTGGCAGGCAGGCCGGACCTCACGACGCTCAACATGCTGGTTGTTGATCACTGCAATAAGCGAACCCGGCAACACTGGGAAGAACTGCAGGGCAATAGCGAATCCCGGTAATTTCACGGATAATTGCGGTTCGACCGCCACAATTCGCCTTGAATTTCGCCCACCTGGCCCAGACTTCTCAGGGCTCGACACGGCCCTTTTCAGGCCAGGAATCACCCATGACGATCGAAGACAGCACCGTGCGCCAGATGCCCGATATTGCCCACGAGCTCCAGCCCGAAGTGGCCGGTACGCTCGATTGGGTCGGCATGAATGACATTGAGCTGCCCGTCCGCATTGAGGACGGCAGCGGCTCGATGATTCAGTCCACGGCTCGGGTCACGGCCTACGTGAACCTGACCAGCGCAGAAGAGAAGGGCATTCACATGTCCCGGCTCTACCTGCATCTGGACCAGGCCTTCCGCGACCGGGCCCTGAGCCCGGCCACCCTGCGGCAGATTCTCCGTTCCTTCCTGGACTCCCATGAAGGGCTGAGCGACCGTGCGCTGGTTCGCGTGGATTTCGACTACATCGTGCGGCGCAAGGCGCTGGTGTCCGACAACGAGGGCTGGCGTCGCTACCCGGTCTCCATGATCGGCCACATGCACGACCAGGAGTTCAGCCTCGAGATGGGCCTCGAGGTGCTGTACTCCAGCACCTGCCCTTGCTCAGCCGCACTCGCACGTCAGCTCATCCAGGAGCAGTTTGAAAAGGACTTCGCGTCCGGTGAGCCCCTGGACTTCGATGCTGTCAAGAACTGGCTCGGGAGCGAGCAGGGCATCGTGGCCACGCCGCACAGCCAGCGCAGCTCGGCAGAACTGCGGGTGCGCCTGAAGCCCAGCTTCCAGCTGTTCCCCATCGTCGAACTCATCGACCGCGTGGAAGGCGCGCTGAAAACGCCCGTGCAGTCGACGGTCAAGCGGGAAGACGAGCAGGCCTTTGCGCTGCTGAACGGTCAGAACCTGATGTTCTGCGAGGACTCAGGCCGGCGCATCAAGAACGCGCTTAACAGCGACGAGCGCATCCTCGACTTCTGGGCGCGCTGCACGCACTACGAAAGCCTGCATCCGCACAACGCAGTATCGGTGGTCACGAAGGGTGTCGAAGGCGGGTTTGTGCCCGGCTCCGGTGCGCCGGTGCGGGTCGATCACTCGACCGACTAGCGGCTAACGCCGGTACCCGGGTCACCGGGCCGGCCTAAAGCGATTAACCTATTCTGCTGTCCCCATCGGCCCCACCAGGGGCTGCGGGTCCACGCGCTTGTTCAACCAGTTCATGCGCCAGTCCAGGTGCGGCCCGGTCGAACGGCCCGTTGAACCCACCTCGCCGATCTTGTCTCCCGCATTGACCGTGTCACCCACGGCAACGCTCAGCGCACTCAGGTGCAGGAAGGTGCTGCTCAGGCCCTGGCCGTGGTCTAGGATGAGCGTGCCGCCGGAGTAATAGAGGTCCGCTTCGGCCATGGTCACGATGCCGGGTGCTGGCGCGAGCACCGGTGTGCCATCGGGTGCGGCGATATCGATGCCGTAGTGGGGGCGCCGCGGTTCTCCGTTGAGGACCCGCTGGCTGCCGTAAACGCCGCTGATGCGGCCCGTCGCGGGCCATTCGAAACCGGCGGTCCAGTCTGTGCGTGCATCCCGACGCTGGCGCGCCTGGCCGACCATGGCCGAATCCCGCCGGATGCGTTCCAGCACTTCCGGGGGCGGGGTGACGCTCGATGGCGGCAGGCCATCAATGCGTTCGATGTTGTACTCGCGAAGAGCGATCGACAGCTGCCGCACGTCCGGCTCGGCGCCGGGTGCGGTGACCGCGAGTTCCACCGTACCCGTATCGTCACGGCCGAAGCCTACTACGAAGCGCCCCTCATCGGACACCATGATGTCGCGTCCGTCGAAGGTCACCGTGCTTCCCGGTGCGGTCTGACCGAAGATCAGTCCACCCTGAACCGCTTCGCCCTGGAGTTCCAGGGCGAAGGCGAGGGGTGTCAGGAAAAAGCTTGCGAGGACCGCAATTAAGCTAACGGCCAGCGACGCGGGAGCGCGGCGACCCGGACCACGCACGGCCTAGAGCCGAACCTTTAGGGACTGACCCGGCTGCAGCACGGAGGCGCTGTTCAGGCCATTCCACTTCATGAGGTCGTCCAGCTTGATCTTGTGCTTGCGGGCGATGGACCACAGCGAGTCGCCGCTGCGCACCACGTAATTGCGCGCAGCCGGCGCGCTGGAGCGGACCGGGGCCGGGCTCAGGAACACCGTCAGCTGCTGACCGACGCGCAGCCGGTTCGGGTTGCTGATGCTATTCCACTTCTGCAGCTCACGCACGGACACGCGGTAACGCTTGGCGATCACCGAGAGGCTCTCGCCGGAGCGAACCCGGTGGGTCTTGCGATCGGCGGCCAGCAGGCCGGACTGAAGCTCGGCCAGTTCCGCGGCCACGGAGGCATAGAGCGGGTCGGCCATCATCCGTTCGTCGCGCGGCAGGCGCAGCTTCTGACCGACACGGATCATGTCGCTGTCCAGCTGGTTGGCGGTGCGCAACACGGAAACCGGGACGTTGTGGCGCTGCGAGAGACCCGAGAGCGTATCGCCCGAAGCCACCGTCACCTGGTCCCAGCGCATGAGCTGCTGGGCGCCGACGTTAAAGTCGCCGTTGTGCAGGCGCTCGGCCGCCGCCAGCGGCAGCACGATGCGGTAGGGGCCTTCCGGCGCCGTGGCCCAGCGGTTGTAGCCCGGGTTCAGGGTAAACAGCTGGTCAATGGGCAAGTCCGCGTGCTGGGAGACGAGCACCAGGTCCGTTTGCGTGCCGAAGTCCACCGTCGTGATGACCGGTTCGTTGGCTGTTTCCGGCATGGTGTAACCGTACTCGCCGGCGTGCAGGAACAGGCAGGTCAGGCCCAGGAGCTTCGGCACGTAGCCCCGCGTTTCCCGCGGCAGCTTGATGTTCCAGAAGTCGCCGGGTTTGCCGTTCCTGAGGTTACGCTTGACCGAGCGCGAGACACGGCCTTCGCCGGAGTTGTAGCTGGCCAGGGCCAGCAGCCAGTCGCCATCGAAGAAATCATGCAGGTACTCGAGATAATCGAGGGCCGCGTGCGTGGACGCGTAGACGTCACGGCGACCGTCGTACCACCAGTTCTGGTCCAGGCCGTACTGGCGGCCCGTCGCGCTGACGAACTGCCAGGTGCCGAGGGCCCGGCCGCTGGAGTAGGCGAACGGGTCGTAGGCGGACTCGACGATCGGCAACAGGGCCAGTTCGCCCGGCATGCCGCGTCGCTCAATCTCGTCGACGATGAAGAAGATCCACGGCTCGGCGCGCTTGAGCACGCGGGCCATGTACTCGGGGCGGTCCGCGTACCACTGGGCCCAGTTGCGGCTGATCTCGTGCGCGCTGCAGTCGGGCAGGGCGAAGGAGTTCATCATGCGCTCGTAAACGTTGGTGGGCGCGTACTCCTCAAAGCCATAGTCGGCCGGTGATTCGGCCGGCTGAAGTTCAGGCAAATGCGCGTCCACCGTCTCCACCTGGCTGCGCTCCGGCAGCGGTGCGGCGATGGGTTCAGGGGCCTCGACGGGTTCGGAAATCTGGGCGGTACTGGCACAACCGGCGAGCACCAGCCCGGTAAGGGGCAGGATTAGGCGTAGGGACACATCTGCTCCATATCATTATTGTGACCGCGTATTATCGCGATAACGCTGTGAAATTCAAGCAGATGGGGGTGGGTTGGTGGGCCTGTGCCTGGGGGAATTGGGCTTTCGTCCCTGGCCTTCGGCTTCCCTCGCGGCCCCTTCGCTTGGTGAGACCGGCTCGCACGATATCCCCCTCTATGGGCGTTGTATTCAGTTGCTCGCCTCAG
>JBCDHO010000160.1:0-6320 GCA_038749855.1 Pseudomonadota bacterium | reverse complement strand
CTGGCCCGCCCGTGAGGTTTCTGCATGGCCAGCGCATCCTCGAGGCGGGCGGCAACGCCTTTGACGCTGCCCTGGGCGCACTGTGCGCTGCAACGGTATGCGAGCCGCTGCTGACCAGCCTGGCGGGCGGTGGCTTCCTGCTTGCCCGCCCGGCCGGTTCGGAACCGCAGCTCTTCGATTTCTTCGTACAGACGCCACGGCACAAGCGCGCCGAGGCGGAGTTGGATTTCTACCCGATCGTTGCTGACTTTGGGACGGCCGTGCAGGAGTTTCACGTGGGCTGGGGCTCGGCCGCGGTGCCCGGCGTTGTGGCGGGTTTGTTCGAAGCGCACGAAGCGCTTGGCGTCCTACCCCTCGGCGAGGTCGTGGCGCCCGCAGTGGCGCTGGCCCGGGAGGGCGTGGAAGTAACGACCTACCAGGCGCGCCTTTCGAGGGTACTGCGTCCCATTCTGGATGTCTCTAAGGGTGCCATGGGTCTGGTGGCGCCAGCCGGTCCCGAGCGACACCGGCCAGCCCGGGCGGGGGAGCGCGCCGTCCACCCGGAGATGGCCGACACGCTCGAAGCGCTGGCGCGTGAAGGACGGCGCTGGTTCTACGAGGGCGAACCCGCGCAGCGTCTGGTGGAAGCCTGCCGGACGCGAGGCGGTCAGCTGACGGCCGGGGACCTGCGTGACTATCCGGTCTGCCGTCGGCGGCCGGTGCATTGCCGGGCCTTTGATGCCGATTTCTGGTTTAACGCCCCGCCGTCGCCCGGCGGCAGCCTCGTGGCGTTCTCCCTCGCCCTGTTGGAGCCCCTTGGCATGGAAGCCGCGGCCTGGGGCGAGCCCGAGAGCCGGCTGGCGGTAGTGCGGGCCATGGCAGCGGCCAATCGGCTCCGCGCGGTGACGCAGCGGGAGGCCCTGGATGACGCGCTGGCGAGTGAATGGTTGAGCGATGAGTGCCTGGCGGAGTGGCGTGCGCACGCGCTCCCGGACCAGTGCTTTACCCGGGGCACGACCCACCTCAGCGTCGCCGACGAGCAGGGAAACCTGGCCAGCCTGACCAGTTCCAACGGTGAAGGTTGCGGCCACGTGGTGCCCGGAACTGGCGTGATGCTGAACAACATGCTGGGCGAAGAAGACCTGAATCCGGATGGTTTTCACCGCTGGCAGCCCGACGCCCGCCTTGCCTCCATGATGTGCCCGACGATCGCGCGCTTGCCGGATGGCAGCGAGGTGGCCCTGGGTACCGGTGGCGCGAACCGCATTCGTGGCGCGGTGCTTCAGGTGCTGTTGAACCTGTGCGCGTTCCGTATGCCGATCGCCGATGCGGTCACGGCCCCCAGAATGCACCTCGAGGGTGACACGCTGAGTGTCGAGACTGGCCTGACTCCGGAAGCCCTTGCACGCCTCGTGGCCAACTGGCCCGACAACGCGCAGTGGCCGGAGCCTCACCTGTTTTTTGGCGGTGTGCATGCGGCGGAGCGGTTAGCCGACGGCAGCTTCCGCGGTGCGGGTGATCCGCGCCGGGACGGGGTTGTGGCGCTGAGCGAATAGCCAGTATGAATGGCCAGTGTAATGGGCGGGTGTCGGGCTTTGCGTCGGTGGGCTTTTGCGGGGTACAATTGGCGGCTGTGCCCGAGAAGGGCCGTGGGGCCGTGCGCGGCCCCTTAACCGTTGCGCCCCACGGCGCCTGCTCTTGACACAGTTCTCTACCCCTGTGCCGGAGTGTGGGCACCAAAAGGCTGAAACCTTAATTAAAGGATTGGAATTACCATGCCCAGCGTTAAAGTTCGCGAAAACGAGCCGTTCGAATACGCTCTGCGTCGCTTCAAGCGCTCCTGCGAAAAGGCCGGCGTCCTCGCCGAGACCCGTCGTCGTGAGTACTACGAGAAGCCGACCCAGGAGCGCAAGCGCAAGGCTGCAGCCGCTGTGAAGCGGAACCTGCGCCGCCTGGCCCGCGAAGCCAACCGTCGTCAGCGCCTGTACTGAGCGACCGTTCGAATGGCCGGGCGTTCATTGCCGGCCCCGATCGGCGCTTTGCGAGTGACAGTTTCGGCGCTTGAGCGTGGTTGGGGCGGCAGGCTCCGGCCTGGCCGGTCGACCCGGCTTTGGCCCGATCCCCTGATGACCCGCCAGTCGCCTGGCCACAGAAGCACATGGCACTGAAAGACCAAATCCAGGAAGACGTGAAAAACGCCATGCGCGCCCGTGACAAGGAGCGCATCGGAGCCTTGCGTCTGATTTCTGCTGCGATCAAGCAGATCGAGGTGGACACCCGCGAAGACCTTGACGACGCGGGCGTTGTCACCGTCCTCGACAAGATGGCCAAGCAGCGGCGCGAGTCGCTTGAGCAGTACGAGAAAGCCGGTCGCGAAGACCTGGCGGAGAAAGAGCGTTTCGAGCTGTCTGTCATTGCTGACTACCTGCCCGAGCCCCTGGGCGAGGGCGAAATCACGGCCCTTATCGACGCGGCCATCGCCGAAACGGGCGCGGCCGGCATGCAGGATATGGGCAAGGTCATGGGCGTCCTCAAGCCCCAGGTCCAGGGTCGCGCCGATATGAAGGCCCTGTCCGGCCAGGTGCGCGGACGCCTCAACGCCTGAGTTGGGCTCGGAACTGGCCGCCCGCACTCAAGACCCGAACGGAATGCGCCGCTAGATGGCCGGCCGCATCCCTGACTCCTTTATCGAAGAACTGCTCGCCCGGACGGACATCGTCGAGGTGATCGATCGTCGCGTCCCCCTCAAGCGCACGGGCAATGAATTCCAGGCCCTGTGCCCCTTCCATAATGAAAACACACCGTCCTTTACGGTGAGCCCCAGCAAGCAGTTCTATCACTGTTTCGGCTGCGGCGCCCATGGCTCAGCCATTGGGTTCCTCATGGAGTACGAGGGGCTGGAGTTTCGCGATGCCGTCGAAGACCTGGCAAAGTCAGCCGGTCTCGAAATCCCCGAGGAAGCCGCTGGGTTCCGGCCCAAACCCACCCAGGGTCTGCTGGATGTCATGGATCGCGCCGCGGGCTTTTTTCAGCAGTCCCTGAAGTCCCACGCGCCCGCCATCGAGTACCTAAAGCAGCGCGGCCTGTCCGGAGAAATCTGCCGCGATTTTGGCGTCGGCTATGCGCCCGCCAGCTGGGATGCGCTGCAGAAGCACCTGGGCACGGGGGGCGAATCCATCGCGCTCATGAAGCGCGGCGGCCTGCTCAGCCAGGGCGATCGCTCGGCCTATGACAAGTTTCGCGATCGCATCATGTTTCCGATTCACGACCGCCGCGGAAGGGTTATTGGCTTCGGCGGGCGAGCCATTGCCGACGACGGGCCCAAGTACCTGAACTCGCCGGAAACCGAGCTGTTCCACAAGGGGCGTGAGCTCTATGGTCTGTTTCTCGCTCGCAAAACCGCGGGCAAGCTCGACAGCCTGGTGGTCGTCGAGGGCTACATGGACGTCGTGGCCCTGGCGCAGTTCGGCATCCGCAACGCGGTGGCAACGCTCGGCACGGCCACGACACCGGACCAGGCTGCACTCCTGCTGCGGGCCACGGACACGGTGATCTACTGCTTTGATGGCGATCGGGCGGGCCGGGAGGCGGCCTGGAAGGCGCTCAAGGCCACCCTGCCCAAGCTGGGCGCCGGCAAGCAGGCGAAATTCCTGTTCCTGCCGGACGGCGAGGACCCGGACACGGTGGTTCGTTCCGAGGGCGCAGAGCGTTTCCGTGCCTTGCTCGACAGCGCCCAATCCCTGTCGGACTTCTTCTTCGACCGGGTGACCGCCGACGTGGACATGGAGAGCATCGATGGCCGCGCCGCCATGGTGCAGGACGCCCGCCCGCTGCTGGAAGCGCTGCCCGAGGGCGTGTTTCGGGACATGATGTTCGAGCGCCTCGAGACGCTGGCCCGCCATCGGCTCACCGGTGGCGCCGCGAGGCCCGCATCCGTCGCTGCACCACGTGCCAGCGCGGGCGGTGCACCGGCCCTGACGCCCATGCGCTTGGCCATGGCGCTGCTGCTGCAGAACCCCTCGCTGGGGCCGCTGGCAAAGGAAGGGGCCGTGACGCTCGAGGAACTCGAAGACCACCCCGTGCCCGGCGTGGATTTGCTTCGCGAACTGGTTGACTTATGCTGCGAGCGTCCCCACCTGACTACAGCCCAGGTATTGGAAACGCTCAGGGCCCACGAGGCCCATGCCCACCTCGTTAAATTCGCACTCCGGGAAATCCCCGGGGACGCGGAACAGCGCTCGGTGGAGTTTCTCGATGCGCTTGCGGGCATACGGCTGCAGCGCGTTGAGGCAGACCTCGCGGCGCTGCCGCGAATCGTCGACCAGGACCCGGAACAGAAGGCGCAGTTTCGCGCCCTGCAGGCGGAAAAAAGCAAGCTCAGGGACGCCCTCAGGGGCCGCAAAATATAAACAGGGGTGAAGCCGATCCATCCGCGCGAGGGTGCGGAACGCATGCGGGTTGGCTTCGTCTATAGTTAGGCATCAACGGCTGAAGACCCTATGAACGAAAAACAGACTTCCCAGCTGAAAGACCTGATCACCCAGGGCAAGGAGCAGGGCTTCCTGACCTACGCGCAGGTGAATGATCACCTGCCTGATGACATCGTCGATCCGGAACAGATCGAAGACATCATCAACATGATCAATGACATGGGAATCCAGGTGCACGAGAAGGCACCGGACGCGGATTCCCTGATCCTCAACGACTCCGCCTCCAGCGACGCCGATGACGACACGGCTGCCGAGGAAGCGGCTGCGGCCCTGGCCGCCGTGGAAACGGAGATCGGCCGCACGACCGACCCCGTGCGCATGTACATGCGCGAGATGGGCACGGTTGAGCTGCTCACCCGCGAGGGCGAGATCGCCATCGCCAAGCGCATCGAAGACGGCCTGCGCCAGGTGCACGCCGCGCTCGGCCGATTCCCGGGCACCTTTGCGATCCTCCTCGAGGAGTGGGTGTCGCACCAGGAAGGCAAGCAGCGCCTGACCGAGCTGTTCACGGACTTCATCGACCCCTACGCGCCGGACGAACCGATTCCCCAGGCGAAAAAGCCGTCCGATGACGACGACGATGACGACAAGGAAGAGGAAGAGACGGCGCCGAGCGGCCCGGACCTCGAGGAAGTCGAAAAGCGCTTCACGGCCCTGGGCAAGAAAAATGCCCAGTACATCAAAATTGTCGAGAAGAGCGGCCCAGAAGATGCGAAGGCCCGCAAGCTGCTCGAGGAGATGGGCGAGGAGTTCATCCACTACAAGCTGCCGCCGAAGATGGTGGACCACCTGGTCGATCGTTTGCGTTTTGCCGTGAGCAAGCAGCGTGACCACGAGCGCATGATTCTTCAGCTGGCGGTGATGCAGGCACGCATGCCGAAGAAGACCTTTGTCGAGAGCTACAGCGGCAACGAGGCCAACCCGAAATGGCTGACACCGCTGCTCAAGGGCAAGCAGAAGTGGGTCTCCGGCCTGAAAGAGAACCAGGCGGAGATCAAGGCGGTCCAGGAAAAGCTGGCCGGCCTGGAGGTGCAGAACCGCATCACCATCGCCGAGCTGAAGGACATCAACCGTAAGATGTCCATCGGCGAGGCAAAGGCGCGGCGCGCCAAGAAGGAGATGGTCGAGGCCAACCTGCGCCTGGTGATCTCCATCGCCAAGAAGTACACAAACCGCGGTCTGCAGTTCCTGGACTTGATCCAGGAAGGCAACATCGGCCTCATGAAAGCCGTGGACAAGTTCGAGTACCGGCGCGGCTACAAATTCTCCACCTACGCGACCTGGTGGATTCGCCAGGCCATCACCCGCTCCATCGCGGACCAGGCCCGGACGATCCGCATCCCGGTGCACATGATCGAAACGATCAACAAGCTCAACCGCATCTCCCGCCAGATGCTGCAGGAGATGGGCCGCGAACCCACGCCGGAAGAGCTGTCCGAGCGCATGGAAATGCCCGAGGACAAGGTGCGCAAGGTGCTGAAGATCGCCAAGGAGCCGATCTCCATGGAGACGCCGATCGGCGACGACGAGGATTCGCACCTGGGCGATTTCATCGAGGACGCGAACATCGCCTCCCCGGTGGAAAGCGCTACAGGCTCCGGCCTCACCGGCACCGTGCAGGACGTGCTTGCCGGCCTGACGCCGCGCGAGGCCAAGGTGCTGCGCATGCGCTTCGGCATCGACATGAACACGGACCACACGCTGGAAGAGGTCGGTAAGCAGTTCGACGTCACCCGCGAGCGCATCCGTCAGATCGAAGCCAAGGCCCTGCGCAAGCTCCGGCACCCAACGCGCTCCGAGCAGCTGCGGAGCTTCCTCGACCTCGAGTAAGCGCCGGCCGAGCGCTGGGGT
>JBCDHO010000159.1:0-6348 GCA_038749855.1 Pseudomonadota bacterium | reverse complement strand
ATTCCCAACCAACGCCAGGCACCATGAGCCCCAGCAGGTTCGCATCGCTTGGCGCGAGCCCGACCGCTGCGCCCGTGCCGGCCGGCTCAATACCCACACGCGTCAGCGCCGCTTCGCGCTCACGATGATCCGGAAGCTCAGCGCCGCGCTCGGCGCTGATGGCGCAGAAAATCTCGCGGAATCGACCCCGATCGTCGACAAAATCCGGGAGGCCTAACTGATCCTCGGGCCAGGGTTCAAAGCTGGTGCTCCAGGGCACCTTGGGCGGTGACGCGCACGCGCACAGCAAGCAGGCGGCGAAAGCCAGCAGCAAACTGTGCCTAGGGGGCGCTTTCGCCACCGCTGGTAAGTGAAACGCGCTATAAGTTGGTTTGATGACGATCAAAACCCCTGTTTTAAGCCTGAGATGATTGAGCCTGTGTTCGTTTGACCTGCAACAGAAGCACGCAGGGCAGCGGCGCGAAATGACCAAACGTTCTGGCTGAATTGGATTAAACTCCAGGAGGCACCTGACGGCAAATGAAGTCATCGATGAGGCATATAGTGAGCGGACACGCACTCCTGATTACACTGTTCCTGAGTACCTTTGCCATCAGCGCCCTCGCCCAGCAAGGCGACACGGATGGGGAAGATACGGAATCACTGGACCTGTTCGACGGCGACGCCGAAGAGACAGAGTCCGGCTGGAGCCAGTTCACCGCTTCCATGGGGTATATGTGGCTGGACGCGGACGGCAGCTTTGACGTCGAAGTGCCAAGCGGCGAGCGCATTTCCATCATTGATCTGGACCGGCTGGGCATCGACGACGACACCGGTACGATCTGGGCCACACTGAACTGGCGTTCGCGCAGCTCGAAGTGGGGGGCCTGGTTTGGCTACTGGAGTTTCAGCGGCGCGGGCTTCCGGGTCTGGGAAGACGAACTGATCCTTGATGACGAAGTGGTCGTACCGGTCGGCGCTGGCGTGGCCACGGAAATCACCACGGACTGGTACATTCTCGAAGCGACCTACAGCTTTGTTCATACGGAGACCTGGGACGTGGGCGTTGGCTTCGGCCTCCACGTGGTCGATATTGACACCGCCCTCGCCGTCGCTGCCCGCGTCGGCGACGAAACGCGAACCGAGTCGGTCGTGAATCTGGACACGCTCGCTCCCCTGCCAAATTTCCTGGGCTTTGCCCACTACCGCTTCGGTGAGAAGTGGGACCTGACCGCCCGCATGGGTTGGTTCGGCCTGAGCTACGAGGAATACGACGGCGAAATGTTGAATTTTCACGGCCTGGTTCGCTACAACATCAATGACCGCTGGGCCGCCGAAGTGGGTTATCAGTTCGTGGAACTGGACGTCGATGTGAACGAGGACTTTTACACGGGGATTTTCGATATGGATTTCGAAGGACCCATGGCGGTGTTTCGTTTCAACTTCTAGGTGAAGCCAACGAGGATCGCTGAGCCTCAGGCTTAGGGCTGGGCCTGGCGCTCCACCAGGTTGGTGCTGTCCATGCTGAATATCTCAGCGCCATCCTGGTTGATCATTCGATAGCGATAAACCGCGATACCCCGACGAGGATCGCTGCGCGATTCACGCTTCGAGAGACACTCGGCCGTTACGTGCACCGTATCGCCCGCGCGCAGGGCGCGCTTCCAGCGAAAGTCGTCCCAGGCAACGCCGCAAATCCAGCGGATGTCGCCGGTGATCTCGTGATCGAGCTGCCTCCAGATGGCCAGGTTGTGCACGCCGGACGCCACCACCTCGCCGAAGATGCTGCGCTTGGCGGCCTCGGGGTCCCTATGGAAATACTGGGGGTCGTAGCGCGTCGCGAAATCGACGATCTCGCTCTCGCTCACCGTCCGTTCGCGGGAGGTGAAGACCTCACCGATTACAAGGCCCTCCCAGTAGCGATGGGGCTCGCTCATGGCTCGCAGGCACCGGGCGCGGGAGACACTATTAGAGACGGGCTGGGCAATACGCCGCTCAGGGCCCCGAGTCGACGACCGTCTCGTCCCTCGGGCCCAGTGCCAGAAAGACATTGCCTGGCATGTGTCCGTATAGCCCGTAGCCCGAGTTCAGGTACACCATGCCGTCGGCCACGATCGCACCACCGCCGCTGAAGGAGCCGCCGTGGGCCACTTCGCCCGATACCGTTTCAAAGGCTTCCAGCGTATTCAGTTCCCACAGGACAGCACCGGTCTCGCCGTCATGGACGCGCAGGCGGCCGTCGAGGTAACCGGCAATCACCGCGCCCGGAATCGCCTTGATGGCATGGGAAATGCCTGGATCGCAGCCCACGAGGTCCCCACAGAGGTCTTCCGCCGGAGCCGACCAGAGCAGGTCACCCGTGGCCGCGTCCACGGCATAGAGGCCCGGCTTGGGTGGCCGTGCGTCGCCATAGCGCTCCGCATCCTCCGGATAGATCATGTCGCTGATGGGGATGTAGAGGCGGCTGCCCTCAGCCGCCATGCCGAAGTGGATACCCCCTTGCACACCGCCCCGGCCCACCTGGTTCTTCCACAGCACTTCCCCCGTGTCCGGATCGAGCCCGACCACCTGGCCAGACTTCTGCCCGCCAATAACGATGTCGCGCCCGTCATCGAGCGTCACGAGCATGGGTGAAGCACCGAAGTCGTAGTCCGGGCCATCTTCTTCCGGACAATTGGAATCGTCGCTCGTGTAGTCACTCAGGCACGCCGCGTTCCAGGCATCGCCTTCGGTCTGCTGGCTGACCCAGCGCTTCTCGCCGGTCTTCAGATCGAAGGCGATGATGGCGTCGGAGTTGCCATCGGCCGGCGAGCTGTAGTTTTCGCCGGTACCGACGTAAAACTGCCCCCGGGCCACGTCAATGGCAGGGCTGTTCCAGACGGGCGCACCGGACGGCGCCAGGATGGTGGTGCCGGCCCGTGTCACACCCGCATCTGAAGGCGGCTCGGGGATGGTGTGTGTGCGCCAGATTTCTTCGCCGGTGGCTGCGTTCAGTGCCACCACCGCACCCCGAAAACTGCAGCACTCATACGCGGGGTTCACGGCGGACACCACTTCCAGGGAGGAGAGCGGCACGTAAAGAATGCCGTCGTGGAGGGCAGCGGCGCCGGTCAGCGTGCCGTCCGGATGTTCCGTTACTTTCTCGGACCAGCGCAGTGCCCCGGTCCGGGCGTCCAGGGCGTAGACGCGACCGACGATGTCTCCGAAATACAGCGTGGGCGTCGTTTCGAGTTCACCGGCGTCCCAGGGCGAGAGAACAATGGCGTTGCGGACCTCACCGCCCGCCTGGAAGGTCCAGCGGACGCAGCCGGTTTTGGCATCCAGCGACCGGACCGTGCCGTCCTGGCTGCCGAAATAGACCGCGCCGCCACCATAGGCCGGTTGAGATCGTGCCTGGATCGCGTTGGGGAAGGCGAAGGACCACTTCACTTCGAGATCAGCGACATTGCCGCGGTCGATGCCGCCGCTCTCGCTGCCCTGAAAACGGGTTTGCCCCGCATCAACCCCCCACCCCAGCGAAATCGGCACGACCATTTCGTCAAAGGGCGAATCTTCACAGCGCGGCGCCTGGGCCACGTTGTCCGAATCGGCCAGGGTCTGGCCCGTCAGGTACTCGGCGACGGCCACTTTCTGTTCGTCACTCAGGCTCGCGGACTGCGCGCGCATGAGCCCCTGGTCCATGGCGTTATAGACATTGCGCGCACCGAGCATGGCCAGGAACGTGCGGCTTGGCGCCTTGTACACCGCCTTGTCATGGCAGGCCGCGCACTTGGCCTCGTACGGCGCCTGGCCCGGATGGGGCATTTCAGCGGCCTGGCCTGCATCAGCCTGACCTGCATCAGCTAGGCCCTCCGCCGCGTCTCCGACGGGCGTTTCTTCACCGCCGCAAGCGGCAAGCAGCAAGGCGGCCGATGCGAGCAGCACCGGCAGCAGGGCGCGTCGGGTACGGGACGGTGAATCGGCGGGCGTGGCAGACAGGATCGTGCTTGGCGTCATGAATGAAACCTCGATTGGGGAGGAGACGGCTCTGGGGATGGCATTAAAGCGCGTTCAGGGCCTCCTGGAGGGCGGTCAGGAAGCGCGCACCCTCGGCACCGTCGATGGCGCGATGGTCACAGGACAGGGTAGCGGTCATCGCCGGTACGGGTCCATCCCCGAGATCAAGGGGACGCAGCGTGCCAACGGCGAGAATCGCTACCTGCGGCGGATTGATAATGGCCGTGAACTCGGTAATGCCGAACATGCCCAGGTTGCTCAACGTAATGCCGCCCGCGGCAAGGTCCGCCTTGCCCAGCTGTTTGTCTCGCGCTTTCTGGGCCAGGGCCTTGAGGCGGTCCGCCACCACGCTGACGGAATCCTCGGCAATGCCCGTCAGCAACGGGGCCACGAGCCCCTCGGGTGTGTCGACGGCGACGTTGATCGCCACGCCCGCCTGGGGCACCCGCGCCTCGTTGACGAGGTGTGCATTCACCCGGGGCCGCGCTTCGAGGGCCGCGCCGACCGCCTTCAGCAACAGCGCCGTCAGTGGAACACCCTCGCGCTCCTTCGCCGCCAGGGCCGTGCGCAGATCGAGATCGCGCTGCAGATAGAAGTGAGGAATGTCCTGCTTCGAGGCGACCAGTCGGCGTGCGGCAGTCAACTCCCGGCTGGAAAGCGGTTCGCCGGCGTCGCTGCCATCGGCTGATGAACTCCCTGAATCGGCGGGTGCGTCAGTGACGGCTTGGGCAGCTGCGTCAGTGACTGCTTTGGCAGCTTCGTCAGTGGTTGGCGCGGCCGGTGCACCACCCTTCGCCGAAGCAGGTGCACCATGGTCAGCCGGCTCGGGGGCGCCAGCGCCCGCCGCGTCTGCCGAGGCCGCCGCCGCAGCTTCCACGTCGCCCGTGGAAATGCGACCGCCCCGACCCGTTCCCTGGACCGTGGCCAGGTCCACGCCGAGCTTCGCCGCCAGCCGCTTCGCCACCGGGCTGGCCTTCACGGGGCCGGAGGGCACAGGGGTGGGCGGCACCGCGGGGGTGTTCGAAACGTCAGCGGCAACCGCTGTGTCAGGAGCGGTTTCTTCGGCAGCGGGCTCGTCGTCGTCGATACCAAAACCTGCGTCCGCGGGCACAAAGGCCTCGATGAAGGCGTCGATGTCCGCCGCCGTCGCATCCGCCGGCGCGATCACCCCGAGGAGCTGGCCCACCTTCAGCGTGCTGTCGATGTCCGCAAGGATGCGGTGCAGCACGCCGCTGGCCGGGGCCTCCATGGTGTTGACGATCTTGTCCGACTCGATGTCGATCAGCTCCTCGCCCTTCTCGATGGGCTCGCCCTGGGCAATGCGCCACTCGGTGACCGTGCCTTCCTGCATTTCGATGCCCCACTTGGGGATGGTGACCGGATGGATATCACTCATGGCAGTCTCCCCTCAGTTGCCGCGCACACAGTCGATGATGCCCTGGGCGATACGGTCCGGGCCCGGCACGTAGGCCCGCTCGAGGCCCGGGCTAAAGGGGACCGGCGCGTGGGGCGCGGTCACCATCTTTACGGGCGCCCGCAGGCTATCAAAGGCTTCCTGGGCCACGATGCCGGCAATGTCCGAGGCCAGGCTGCAGCGCGGCGGTGATTCATCAACGATGAGAAGTCGCCCCGTATGGTCGAGGCTGTCGAAGATGGTTTCCGTATCCAGTGGCGAAACCGTGCGTGGGTCGATCAGGTCGGCGCTGATGCCTTGGTCCGCCAGGCCGTCGATGGCCTTCTCGGCGAAGGACACCATGCGGCCCATGGCCACCACGGTGATGTCATCGCCTTCGCGGGTCATGTCTGCCTCGCCGAAGGGAACCGCGTAGTCACCTTCGGGCACCTCGCCCTTCTTGTTGTAGAGGGCCTTGTGCTCGAAGAACACCACCGGGTCGTTGTCGCGCATGGCCGTAATCAGCAGGCCCTTGGCGTCGGCCGCGTTGCTGGGTATCACGACCTTCAGGCCGGGAACCGAGGTCAGGATCGGGTAGATGGTCTGGGAGTGCTGGGCGCCCATGTTCATGCCGGCGCCCATGGCCGTGCGGATCACCATGGGGCACTCCATCTTGCCGCCGAACATGTAGCGGAATTTCGCGGCCTGGTTGTAGACCTGGTCCATGCACACGCCGATGAAGTCGGCAAACATCAGCTCGGCGACCGGTCGATAACCGGCCAGGGCTGCGCCCGCCGCAGCGCCCATGATGGCGCTCTCGGAGATCGGCGTATCGATAACGCGGTCCCGGCCAAATTTCCGCGCCAGGCCGTGGGTGACGCCAAAAATCCCCCCGGCCGCTTCGACCCGGTCACCCGTGCCCCCCGCGCCACCCGCCCCGTCCGCGCCGCGCACGGTCACGGGGGGGGCGCGGTCCAGTT
>JBCDHO010000158.1:0-6363 GCA_038749855.1 Pseudomonadota bacterium | reverse complement strand
TGGGAGAGGATCAGCGGCAGGCCGCCGCGCACCAGCTTACGGGTTGATAGCGCCCGCGGGTCTGCACCGCCACCCGCATCGAAGGGGACCAGTGGATTGATGCCGATGAGCAGATCCACCTTCTGGTCCAGGGCGACAGACGCATGCAGCGTGCGCCGCAGCGCGCCGTCGACGTAATAGCGCTCGCCGATCTTCACCGGCGGATAGAGGCCGGGCAGGGCGGCGCTGGCCTGCACTGCACGTGAGATCGGTACATCACGCAGCCCTTCGCTGCCGAAGCGCACCGACTTACCGCTGTCGAGGTCTACGGCCACGACGTAAAGCTGGCACGCCAGGTCCTCGAAACTGTTGCCGCGTCCGTGCTCTTCGAATGATTTGCGTAGAAATTCGTTGATGGTGTCGTTGTTGTAAATGCCGCTCGGCAGCGCGCGTCCCAGTTCGGCAATGACCTTGGACGGGGATGCCGTCGCGGGGTCCCGAATGACCTTGAGCAGAGCATCGCGAACGACTGACGGCACCTTCATGGCGCGTTCGATGTACTCGCGATAGGCTGGCTTCAGGAAAAGATCGGGCACGAACTCGATGTTGGCGTGTTCCGACCCCATGAAAATCCGGCACTGTTCCGTACAGGAGATTCCGTTGGCGAGTGACGCCGCGATAAAGGCGCCGGCGCTGACGCCGACATAGCAGTCGAGTTGGTCGAGGCGCAGCCCGTTGATGCTTTCCTCGATCGCGCGCAGGGCCCCCAATTCGTAGACGGCGCCAACGGGACCACCACCGGCCATGGCCAGCCCGACGGAAGGCCTTTCGAAACGACGGTTAAGCGGCGTCTCGCGAGACGCCTCGTAGATTTTGAGCATGTTTGAGCGAGCCTCTGTTTATCCGCAAATTCTAACGCCCGTCCTGCGGCATGGCCAGCGGTGGGACCGGTGAGCGAGGCCGGCGCCAGCGCCCTGCGCCGGGCGCTCGAGGCCAGCCATGCCCAGGCTGAGCGACCACTGGCGGCGGGATTTCCTGCCGACGCGCTGGCGAAGCTTCAGTCCTTTCAGCGCCAGCGGTTGGCGCACAGTTACGCTGACCTGCTGGCACAGCCGCGTCACGCGGCGGCCGCCCGGTTTTTCCTCGACGAGCTGTACGGGGGGCGCGATGCCGCTGCCCGGGACGCCCAGGTGGCTGGCGCCTTGCCCATCATGGAGCGGACCCTGCCCGGGCGCCTGCAGCATGCACTGGCCGACGCCTTTCGCCTGCAGGGCTTAAGCCTCGAGCTCGATATCGCCCTGGCCCTGGGCATGGTTGAAACCGGTTGTCAGGACATGACCCTGGCGGACTACGTGGCGCTGTACCCCTCCGTGCCCCGCAGCCAGCGGGTCGAACAGATTGACCTGATCGAGCGGCTGGCAGGTGAGCTGGATCGCGTGGTGCATCTGCCCCTGGTCCTCGGGCTGATCGTGGCAATGCGCGGGCCGGCCCGTGCGGCGGGCTTCGCAGAGCTTCAGGCGTTTCTCGAGCGGGGTTTAAGGGCCTTCCGGGCCATGGGGTGCGCCGACACCTTCACGCGCACGATCGTCAACCGGGAACGTGCAGCGATGGAGCGACTTTACGCGGGTGATCCGAACCCTTTCGCGGCTGAGGATCAGTCGGGCGCTTAGACCTGGCAGCCAAAGTGCTCGCGCAGGTAGCGCGTGACCTCATCCTCGATCGGGGTCTTCAGCAGGGCGAGCATGAACCCCAGGTGTGCCTGGATGTGAATCTCGTCGCTGGTCACGTCGATCTGGCCCTGGACCCCGGGGCGTTCGAAATGAATCGTGTCGCCTTCCCAGCCGTAGTCGATGCCGAATTTCTCCGCCAGGTCGCGGGAAAGGTCGTCGGCCGCCTGTTGGGCCTCCGCGCGCTCCATACTGTGACGGGCGTGAATATCGATCTTGGACATGCTTGCTCCTCCTGCGGCGGCATTCTAGCAGCACGATGGCTAGGTCCGGCAGGAGTGAAGGCGTACACTATGCGTCCCCCGCGGCCCGGCCCCGGGATCGTGTCATTACTCCGGAGCGTCAGGTGAGCCAGGACGACGAAAAACTCAACGCCGTGCGCGCGCGCATCAACGCGCTCGACACGGAGATACAGCGCTTGATCAGCGAGCGTGCCGGCCTTGCTTTCGAGGTTGGCCAGGCGAAGGGCCGCCCGGGTGCGGCCGTGGACTACTATCGGCCCGAGCGCGAGGCGCAGGTATTGCGCGCCGTGATCGAGCGCAACGACGGCCCCCTGAGCGACGGGGTGATGCTGCGCCTGTTCCGCGAGATCATGTCCGCCTGCCTGGCGCGCCAGGAGCCCTTGCGGGTCGCCTATCTCGGGCCTGAAGGCACGTTTACCCAGCAGGCGGTGTACCGACACTTTGGCCACTCCGTGCTCGCGGCAGGACACGCAACGATCGACAGCGTCTTTGAGCAGGTGCAGGGCGAGGAGGCGGATTTCGGTGTGGTTCCCATCGAGAACTCGACCCAGGGTGTGGTCAGCCACACGCTCGACCTGTTCATTGACTCTCCGCTGAAGATCTGTGGCGAGGTCGAACTGCGCATCCACCACAACCTGCTGACCCATGCGCAAAGCCTGGCCACCGTGGACCGGGTTTACGCCCATCAGCAGTCCCTGTCCCAGTGCAAAGGCTGGCTGAAGCGCAATCTGCCACGTGCCGAACTCGTCGCCGTGAGCAGCAATGCCGAAGCCGCCCGCCGCGTTCGGACGGCACCGGAAGCGGCAGCCATCGCGGGCCTGACGGCTGCCGAGATTTACGGCGTGCCCGCATTGTTCACAAACATCGAGGACGAGCGGGACAACACCACACGCTTCCTCATTATCGGTCGAGAGCTGTTCAGCCCGTCCGGCGATGACAAGAGCACGCTATTGCTGGCGGGCGACGAAGGGCCGGGTCTGCTCCATTCGCTGCTTGCGCCGCTCGCCCAACATGAAATCAACATGACCCGCATCGAATCACGCCCCTCACCCGGCGGAACCTGGGAGTACGTATTTTTCATTGACGTTGACGGGCACGCGGGAGAATCACCGCTGAAGGACGCACTGGCAGCGATGAACGCGCTGGGCGGGCGCAGCATCCTGCTTGGGTCCTACCCACGCGCGGTCCTGGCGCGCTTGCCGGGCAAGGACGAGGAGCCGTCATGACACGTTCCAAGGACACAAGGCCGGTGGTGGGCTCTGGCTGCGATCCCAGCGCCTGGGCTGTGGATGCGGTCCGCGGGCTGCATCCTTACCTGCCCGGAAAATCGATCAGCGAGCTGGAGCGCGAGTACGGGGTCAGCGACGTGCTCAAGCTGGCGTCCAACGAAAATCCACTTGGCGTGAGCCCGGCGGCAAAGGCGGTGATGGCGGCGGAGCTCGAGGAGCTCTGGCTCTATCCGGATGGTGGTGGCTATGCACTGCGCCAGGCCCTGGGCCGTCTGCATGGCGTGGATCCGTCCTGCCTGACGCTGGGGAACGGCTCTAACGATACGCTGGCGCTGCTGGCGGAGACGTTCCTGGCGCCCGGACGGGAAGCGGTGTTTTCCGAATACTGCTTCGCGGTCTATCCCATTGCCACGCGTGCGACAGGTGCGACCCCGGTGCTTGTGCCGGCCCTGCCGGCTGATGGGCCCCAGCCGCTGGGCCACGATCTCGCTGCGATGGCTGAAGCGATTGGCCCGGAAACCCGCGTGGTTTTTGTCGCCAATCCGAACAATCCAACGGGTACCTGGGTACAAGGCCCGGAACTGCGCCGGTTTCTCGAGGGCGTTCCGGAGGATGTCATCGTCGTGGTTGACGAAGCGTACTGCGAGTACGCCCAGCCGCTGGGCGCGCCGGACACGAGCGCCTGGCTGAGCGAGTTTCCCAACCTGGTCGTGAGCCGGACCTTTTCCAAGGCCTACGGACTCGCGGGTGTTCGCGTGGGCTACGCCGTATCGTCACCGAAAATTGCCGACCTGCTGAACCGGCTGCGACAACCCTTCAACGTGAACAGCCTGGCGCTGAAGGGGGCTGAGGCCGCACTGGCGGATCAGGCGTTCATCGAACGGTCCGTTCGTCTCAACGCCACAGGGCTGGAACAGCTTCAGGCTGGGCTGGCGCAGCTGGGTTTGCACGCGCCGCCTTCGGCCGGGAATTTCTGCCTCGTCGACCTCGGCCGACCGGCAGGTCCTGTCAACGAAGCCCTCATGCACCGGGGGGTGATTGTCCGGCCAGTTGCAAACTATGGCTTACCGAACCATCTGCGCATCACCGTGGGAACGGAAGCGCAGAATGCACGGTTCCTGGATGCCTTTGCGACGGCCCTCGCGGACACGCAGGAGGCTTCGTGCGCCTGATCGTGACGCCAGCCGAAGGGCCGTTGCTTGGACGCCTGCGTCCTCCGGGGGACAAGTCCATTACTCACCGGGCCCTGATCTTTGGCGGACTCGCTGAAGGCGTGAGCCGAATCACCGGACTGCTTGAGAGTGGGGATACGAACGCGACGCGGGCTGCCATGGCACAGCTTGGTGCGCATTTTGAGGCCGACGGTGAGGCCTTGCTCGTGACCGGTCTGGGCAAGGCCGGGCCCGAGGCACCCGGCGCCTTGCTGGACATGGGAAACTCAGGCACGGCCATGCGACTGCTGGCCGGCGTGCTTGCTGGACAGCCTTTTGACAGCGTGCTCAGTGGTGATGCCTCCCTGAACCGCCGGCCCATGGGGCGGATTATGCGTCCCCTGGCACTGATGGGTGCAGAAATCGGCTCCGAGGACCAGGGCAGGGCGCCGCTGCGCATCTCGGGTCGGCATCCGCTGAACGCCATTAAGTACGATTCACCCGTTGCTTCCGCGCAGGTGAAATCCTGCGTATTGCTCGCCGGTCTGTACGCCGATGGCGTCACCCGCGTGCGTGAACCCCGGCTAAGCCGTGACCACACGGAACGCATGCTGCCCAAGTTTGGTGTGACCCTGGGCCCGGGGCCTTCCATCGAGGGCGGACAGCCACTGGTCGCGACCTCCTTCGAAGTACCTGCTGATCCTTCCTCTGCCGCCTTCCTGGCGGCAGCGGCGCTGCTGGTGCCCGGTTCAGACGTAACGCTCGAAGGCGTCGGAATGAACCCGACGCGGGACGGCATTTATCGGGTCTTTGAACGCATGGGCGCGCCGATTGAGCGCCTGAATGAGCGGCGGGAGGGGGGTGAGCCAGTGGCGGATCTTCGCGTGCGCTACGCCGCTGAGCTCCATGGTGTGGACGTTCCGCCCGCATGGATTCCCTCCATGATTGACGAGGTGCCGATCCTGCTGGCCGTCGCTGCGTGTGCACGCGGTACGACCCGCGTTCGGGAAGCCGAGGAGCTGCGCGTGAAAGAAAGCGATCGCATCGCTGTCATGGCGAAAGGCCTTGCCGCCATGAACGTGTCGCTCCGTGAGTACCCGGACGGGATCGATGTTCAGGGTAGTCCGGCACGCCAGGCACCCGTCGAGGCGGCCCATGACCATCGCTGCGCCATGAGCTTTGCAGTGCTGGGGCTCCGGTCCAAGGGGGGTGCGCTCATCGATGGCGCGGAATACATCGACACGTCCTACCCCAGCTTTCGTGCGCAGCTCGGATCTCTGGGGGCGGAACTCAAGGTCGCTCAGGCATGAACACTGCCTCCACGCCGGTTGTTACCATCGATGGCCCGGTGGGCTCTGGCAAGGGCACGATCGCGTCCCGGCTGGCCGAGCGCCTCGGCTGGCACCTGCTCGACAGTGGCGCCCTTTACCGGCTCGTAGCGCTGTCGGCGATTCGTTCGGGGCTGGAAGACACGGCTATTGACGCCTTGGCGCAGGCCGCCGAGACCCTCGATTGTCAGTTTGAGCGTCGGGACGGAGCACTCCGGATCACGCTTGCAGGAGACGAGGTGACCCACGACCTCCGCACGGAAGCGGTGAGCCAGCGCGCCTCGCGCGTCGCGGCAATCCCCGCGGTCCGTGCGGCGCTCGTTTCCCGGCAGAAGGCGTTCCGCTCAGCGCCCGGGCTGGTCGCCGATGGCCGGGACATGGGAACGGTGATTTTCCCGGACGCCACCGTGAAACTGTTCCTGACGGCCAGTGCCGAAGCACGCGCCGAGAGGCGTCATAAGCAGTTGAAAGAAAAAGGGGAAAGTGTTAATCTGCCGCGCCTTTTGCAGGACCTCAGGGCTCGGGATGCGCGTGATGCTTCGCGTGCTGTTGCGCCACTGGTGCCCGCAGAGGACGCCTTCGTGATCGATTCCACCGATTTGGGAATTGAGAAGGTGCTCGATGAAGCTTATAAAATAATTAAAGATAAGCTCTCATCATATTGATATAATTTTACTTTAGCCTGCCGCTTCTGCGGCATTTTTAAC
>JBCDHO010000157.1:0-6482 GCA_038749855.1 Pseudomonadota bacterium | reverse complement strand
TGCCGTTCATCTGGTTCGGCACACTGCTGCAGTTCGGCGGACTGGCGATCATGCCGTTTGCCCTGATCCTGCTCTCCGGTGACAGCCAGGCCGCGCCCTGGGTGGGTCAGCTGGGTGCCGCCCTCGCCTTCCTGATGGTGGGCGCCGGCCTGCATACGACTCAGACCGCCGGATTGGCCCTGGCGACCGATCTGGCGCCGGAGGAGAACCGCCCGCGGGTGGTCGCCCTACTGTTTGTCACGCTGCTGTTCGGCATGTTCGTGAGTGCCCTGGCCTTTGGCGCGCTGCTCGATGATTTCAGCCAGCTGCAGCTGATCCGGGTGATCCAGGGCGCCGCCCTGCTCACGCTGGGCATCAACCTGGTTGCGCTCTGGAAACAGGAGGCCCTGGACCCGGAGCGGACCCAGCGGCAGGACAACCGCCCGCCCTTCCGCACCGCCTGGCGCGCCTTGCTCGCGCGCCGGCGCACCGGCCGGCTGCTGCTTGCCGTGGCCCTTGGCACCGCCGCCTTCACCATGCAGGACGTGCTGTTGGAGCCCTTTGGCGGCGAGGTGCTTGGCTTAACCGTTGGCGCCACAACGGCCCTGACGGCCTGGTTCGCCGGGGGCACCCTGTGCGCCTTCCTGCTGGCCGCGCGGTTGCTGAGCAACGGTATGGATGCCCACCGGCTCGCCGGCTATGGCGCCGTCGTGGGCATCATCGCTTTCGCCATCGTGACGCTGGTGACGGCCTTGCACTCGGCCGCAGCGTTTCGCGCCGGGGTGTTCCTGATTGGCGCCGGCGGCGGCCTCTTTGCCGTGGGCACGCTCACGGCCGCCATGAACCTAGCGCGCAGTACCGGAAGTGGTCTGGCGCTGGGTGCCTGGGGCGCCGTTCAGGCCACCGCGACCGGAGTCGGCATTGCCCTCGGCGGCGTGCTGCGCGACGGAGTGACCGTCCTCGCCGAACGCGGCGCCCTCGGGCCGGCTCTGACCGGGCCGTCTGCGGGCTATGGCTTTGTCTATCAACTCGAAATCTTGTTTTTGTTCATCACCCTCGTCGTGATTGGGCCGCTGGCACGCCATGCGGCCCGGGAAGACGAGGTGGCGGGCCCGAGACTCGGATTGGCCGAGTTTCCGGGCGCCTGATGAATCTGTAGGAGGATCGCCACCATGGGACTGAGTAGTTCAATCGACCTGGCAGAAATTCTGTTTACCCTCTTCTGGGTGTTCTTCGTGGGTCTCGTCATTTACCTGCAGCGTGAAGCCAAGCGCGAAGGCTACCCGCTCGAGTCGGACAATGAAGGCGTTGTCGTCCAGGGCTTTCCTGCGGTTCCAGAACCCAAAAAATACAAGATGCCGCATGGCATGCCACCGGTGAAAGCACCTCGCGAAGAAACCGAAAGAGAGCTTAAGCTTCGTCCGACCGCCGGCTTCCCCGGTGCGCCCTTCGAGCCGACCGGTGAGAACCCGATGCTCGATGGCGTTGGACCTGGCAGCTACGCCAACCGCCATGACGCCCCGGAACTGACCTTGCCGGGCGAGCCGCGCTTTGTTCCCATGCGCACGCTCCCGGATTTTCACGTGGACGAAAACGACCCCAACCCGGTGGGCATGGAAGTCGTTGGCGCCGACAACGAGGTCGCGGGCGTCGTCACCGACCTCTGGGTAGACCGTGTAGAGCCGATGATCGTGTTCTTTGAGGTGCAGCTTGGGGGCGAATTCGGCAAGAAAGTGCTGGTGCCCAATAACTTTAGTCGCGTCTATCGCGGCAAAGGCAGGATTAAGGTGCACTCGATCTACGCCCACCAGTTCAAGGATATTCCAGGCATTGCTGCGGAAGAGACCATAACCGCCCTCGAGGAGGAAAAGATTGTGGCCTACTTCGGCGCAGGCACCCTCTACGCTGATGAGAAGCGCGCGGAGCCGATCATATGAGCCACGACTCCAACCACGATCACGGCCACAGTCACGGACACGGTCATGGTCATAGTCATGACCACCATCACGGTCACGGCCATGGTCACCTTCACGGTCATGGTCATGGCCACCATCACGGCCACAGTCACGGACACGGCCATGGCCGCGGTGGCGCCGTGATTCCGGGCTTACCGGAACAGCTACCGGCTGGCGAGCACCTCATCTGGCGGGGCGCTCCTGACTGGAAAGACCTGGCCGTCAACGGTTTCCACCTGCGCAAGCTTGCCGTGTACTTCGCGCTGCTGCTCCTGGCGCGCCTGGTGATCCAGAGCAGCACCGGCGCACCCCTGGAAGTGGTGGTCCCCTCAACGCTGCTGTTGAGCATTTTGGCTGCCGCCGTGCTGGGCTTCATTGCGCTCTATGCCCGGCTTGCCGCGCGTGCGGCGCGTTTTCTGCTGACCAATCGGCGGATCGTCATTCGCTGCGGTGCCACGCTGCCCGTGACCATCAACCTGCCCTTCGAAAAGATCGAGTCGGCAGACCTGCGCGTTCGCGACAACGGTAGCGGTGACCTGCCGCTAACGCTGACCCGGGGCGACCGGCCCTCTTGGATCATCCTCTGGCCTTTCGTCAAGCCGTTTAGCGTAACCCGCGTGCGGCCGATGCTCCGCTCCGTCCCGGACGCCCAGGAGGTCGGGGTGAAATTCGCAGATGCCCTGCGCGCCTACAGTGACACCGCTTTGAACACAGAAACCATGCCCCGGGTCGTGCGCGACCCCATGGAGTCGATGCCGGGTGATCTGTCAACGAGCGGTGCGAGCTGATCATGAGCACGCTTCACTTCCACGGCGAACATGACCACGAGCATCCGCCCACACCATTGGCACCGCTGCTCGCGGCCATGAGCCTCGTGCTGATCAGCCTGTTGTCCGTCGCCTGGGTCCGCTGGTTCGGTGAGCCCGCCCCCCCGGAGCAGCTGACACCGGTGGTGGCAGAAAGACAGCTGCTGGTCACTGACCTGCCCGGCGGCCTGGTAGAAGTGCACGACGCCGAAGACGGCGAGCTGGTGGATCGTTTCGATGTTGGTGAAGCCGCGTTCGCACGCAGCACCTTTCGGATGCTTGCCCATGCGCGCCAGCGTCTGGGCGGCGATGGAACCACCCCCTTCATTCTCGAACAGCGCGAATCCGGACGCCTACGCCTGATCGATCCGATCACCGGTGAGGTACTCGAGCTCTGGGCCTACGGCCCGGACAACGCACGGGCCTTTGCAACCCTGCTGGATGAACCCACGTATTCCGGCGCTCAACCATCCGGCGCCGCTACGGCCGCAGACCGCGACCGGGATTAAGCGGCGCATGAGCTACGTCGCGCCAATTCTCTTTGCCCTGGGTATCTGGTGGTTCTCCACCGTGCTCATGATGTGGCGCAGCAAGCGGGCAGAGCCAGGCTGCCGCCGCACCATGCTCGTGATGACGGTGCTGGCAGGCGGCGGTTTCGCTGCCATCTGGCTGACGCGTGACTGGACCAGCGACATCGGGGCGTACCTGGCCTTCGTCGGGGGGCTATCCATTTGGGCCTGGCATGAAATGAGCTACTTTCTCGCCATCATCACCGGTCCGCGCCCCGAACCCTGCCCGCCGGACGTGAGCGGGATCAGCCGCTTCTGGCTGGGCATCAAGGCGAGTCTCTGGCATGAGCTCGCAGTGATAGCTACAGCGGCCGTGCTGATCGCGATGACCTGGAACACGCTGAACGCCTTCGGCGCGATTACCTTCACCGTGCTCTGGCTCATGCGCTGGTCGGCCAAGCTCAACATTTTCCTTGGCGTGCGCAACCTGCACGAGGAATTCTGGCCCGATCACCTGCGCTATCTCGGGAGCTACGTTCACACCGCGCCCATGAACGCCCTGTTTCCGGTCTCCATGATAGGCGGCACGCTGGTCATGGTGTTTATGATCCAAAGCGCCGTCGACGCCATGGGTTTGCCTGTCGCCCAGACCGGATGGCTGCTTGTCGCTACGCTCATGGCCCTCGCCATGCTTGAGCACCTGCTTATGTTTCTACAGGTTTCGGACGAAAAGCTGTGGCGCTTCGCCACCGGCAGCGACCAGCCACCGGTCGCAAAGCTGGCCCCTGACCTGACGACCGGCCCGGGCTCCTGATGTCGGCCCCTTTTCCCTTCTCCGCCATCGTCGGGCAGGAGGAAATGAAGCTCGCCCTGCTCGCAACCGCAATCGACCCCGCGATCGGGGGCGTTCTGGTGTTCGGCGACCGGGGCACAGGCAAGTCAACAGCCGTACGCGCCCTCGCGGGACTCTTGCCGCCCATGCTGCAGGTGCCCGGCTGCCCCTACAACCGCGCGCCGGACTCGGAGCATGAAATCGAAGACGGCACAGCCTCGAACGCCAAGGCCGCCCGCGGGCGGCTGGCACCGGTGCCCGTGGTCGATCTCCCCCTGGGCGTCACGGAAGACCGGGTGGTCGGAGCCCTCGACCTCGAACGCGCGCTGGTGCATGGGGAAAAGGCCTTTGAACCTGGCCTTCTGGCCAGGGCCAACCGCGGCTATCTTTACATCGACGAAGTCAATCTCCTCGAAGACCACATCGTTGACCTCTTGCTGGACGTTGCAGCGTCCGGGGAAAACGTGGTGGAACGCGAGGGACTGAGCGTGCGGCATCCCGCCCGTTTCGTCCTGGTGGGCAGTGGCAACCCGGAGGAAGGAGAGCTTCGCCCCCAGCTACTTGATCGCTTTGGTTTATCGGTCGAGGTCTCGACCCCTTCCGTGCTGAGCGACCGCATTGAAATCATTCGTCGCAGGGAAGACTACGAACGCGATCGGGACGCCTATGCGAAGCGCTGGGCAAGCCGTGAGGGCAAGGTTCGAGCGAAGATACGCCGCGCGCGCGAACGGCTCGAATCCGTCGTCGTGAGCGACGAAATCATGGAAGCCATCGCCTCCCTGTGCATCGCTCTGGAGACGGACGGGCTCAGGGGAGAGTTGACCCTGGTTCGCGCGGCACGGGCCATCGCTGCGCTGGCCGATGCGGACGCCGTGGACATCGGACATGTCCGCGAGGTTGCACCCATGGCGCTACGCCATCGCCTCAGGCGCGACCCGCTCGACGAAGCCAGCTCAGGAACGCGCGTCGAACGCGCCGTGCAGGAAGTGTTCGCTTGAACGCCTATGCACCGGGCCAGGACGGCGAATCCCTCGCGGCACGGGCGCTCAGTCTGCTGGCGCTCGACCCCTTTCAGCTCGGTGGTGCCGTGCTGCACGCGGGGCCAGGACCGGAAACGGACCAGTGGCTCGCGGCGCTCCGCGACAGCCTGCCTGCTGGTACAGCCTGGCGGCGCCTCCCCGTCAACATTGACGACGATCGGCTGCTGGGTGGCCTCGACATGGCCGCCAGCCTTGCAGCAGGACGTCAGCTCCTGGCCACCGGTCTGCTGGTTGAGGCCGATGGCGGCGCGGTAGTGCTCCCCATGGCCGAGCGCCTCGGGCGGGGAACCGCGGCCCGCCTGGCAGCCGCCATGGACCGCGGAGCCGTCCTGCTCGAACGCGACGGCATGACCCGTGAGATGCCAACCCGCTTCTGCCTCGTGGCCCTCGATGAATCCCGGGAGGATGAAGAAGGCCTGTCGAACGATCTCAATGACCGTCTCGCCCTTCATCTCTCCGCTCGGGACCTGACGCCCGGTCAGCGCCCCCTGCGTCCCTTACCGATCGCGACCCTGGAGGCGGCCCGCAAGCGACTGGGTGAGGTGGTCTGCGACGCGGAACGCATGGAGTCCCTGTGCGCCACGGCGCAGGCACTTGGCATAGACTCGGTTCGGCCTTCCTGGTTTGCCCTGCGCGTCGCCTGCGCTGCAGCGGCCCTCGACGCCCGTACGGAAGTGAATGACGACGATATCGCCCTGGCTCTGCGCCTGGTGCTTGCGCCCCGGGCGACACGCCTTCCCATGCCCCCGGAAGAAGACCACCCGGAGGAGGAAGCGGCCCCGCCGGAAAACGCCGCAAGCGAGGAGACCGAGGACGATCCCCCAGAGTCCAGCAGCGGTATTCCGGACGAGCTGGTGCTGCAAGCAGTAGAAGCTGCCCTGCCACCGGGGCTGATTGCCAGTCTGACCAGCGCCGCCGCACGCCGACAGCTCAAGGCCAGGGTTGCACGCGGTGGACCCCCGGCGCGTGCTCAGCGACGCGGTCGGCCCATCGGCGTCATGCGTGGTGACCCCCGCCGCGGGTTTCGCCTCCATCTGCCCGCCACACTCAAGACCGCTGCGCCCTGGCAAAAAATCCGCCAAAGCATGATGAGCGGGGAACGCAGCGATGCTTTGCAGGTGCGCGCCGATGATTTTCGTGTCGTCCGCTTCAAGGCCAACCAGCAAACCACACGCATTTTCGTGGTCGACGCTTCAGGCAGTGCGGCAGCACAGCGCCTCGCGGAAACGAAGGGCGCCGTGGAGCTCTTGCTTTCCGACAGCTATGCGACCCGCGACCAGGTTGCCCTGATCGCCTTTCGGGGCACGGGGGCGGAACTGCTCCTGCCGCCGACCCGTGCGCTCGCGAGAGCAAAGCGGGAG
>JBCDHO010000156.1:0-6491 GCA_038749855.1 Pseudomonadota bacterium | reverse complement strand
CGGCTACGCGTTGACGGTGCAGTACCTGTTCGTGGTCCACCCGCTGGGCTACGCGGTGTGGATCTGCGAGGACAACGCCGCGGAGTACGGCACGTCGATGTGCCCGTTTTTCAAGCGCGGCAACGCCAGCCTGTTCGTGGACTACATGTACTTCACCTACGATGACTTCCGGGACGCCCGGGATACGGAATCGGCCCCTGGCGAAGAGGAGCTGTACGATTTCGACGCGTTCGTGCTGCGCGCCTTCGTCTCCTTTTTCTTCTAGGGTCTGCACGCCGGATTTCGACGAGATCTGAGCCGGAAGGGCCCCCGGACCGATCACGATAGCGGGCTGGGCGCGTATACTGCGCGCCCCAGCCACTGCTGTGTTCCGCTTCATGACCGTTCGTACCCGCATCGCGCCATCGCCGACCGGTGACCCGCACGTCGGCACCGCCTATATGGCCCTCTTCAACTGGGCCTACGCCCGCCGCCATGGCGGGGAGTTTCTCCTGCGGATCGAAGATACGGATGTGGCCCGGAGCACGCCCGAGTCCGAGGCCATGATCCTGTCCTCCCTGCGCTGGCTGGGGATCGACTGGGACGAAGGGCCGGAGCAGGGCGGTCGCCACGGCCCCTACCGGCAAAGCGAGCGCCTGGGGATCTACCGAACGCACGTCGAGCAGTTACTCGCGTCCGGCCACGCGTTCCAGTGTTTTTGCAGCCGGGAAACCCTGGATGAGATGCGCGCCGGCCAGCGTGAGCGCGGTGAGACCCAACGCTATGACGGGCGCTGCAGTTCCCTGTCGCCAGAGACGGTTCAGGCCCGGATCGCGGCCGGCGAATCGCACGTGGTGCGAATGCGGGTGCCGGAGGGCGGCGTGTGCACCTTCTCCGATCATCTGCGGGGCGAGATCGAGATTCCCTACAGCCAGATCGACATGCAGGTTCTGCTCAAGGCAGACGGGTTTCCCACCTACCACCTTGCCGTGGTCGTTGACGACCATCTGATGGGAATCACGCATGTGATTCGCGGTGAGGAATGGCTGAACTCGGTGCCGAAGCACAAGTTGCTCTATGACTACTTTGGCTGGCCGATGCCCACGCTGGTCCACATGCCGCTGCTGCGCAACCCCGACCAGAGCAAGCTCTCCAAGCGCAAGAACCCGACGAGCGTCAATTACTATCGCGACGCAGGCTATCTGCCGGAGGCGCTGCTCAACTATCTGGGCATGATGGGTTGGTCCATGCCGGATGAGCGCGAGCGCTTTAGTGCCCGGGAGATGGCGGAGGCGTTCACCTTCGACCGTATTAGCCTTGGCGGGCCGATCTTCGATCTCGAGAAGCTCAGCTGGCTCAATGGCCAGTATCTGCGGAGCTTAAGCGACGACGCCTTCGTTGCCCGGCTGCAGGACTGGGCCCTGAACCGCGACCGACTCGGCGCTCTGGTTCCGCTGCTCAAGGAGCGCACGGAGCGCTTCGCCGACCTCGCGCCGCAGGCGGATTACCTGCTCGGCGATCGCCGGCCCTTAGGCGCTGCCGATTTCGAGTTTGGGCGGCTGACCGAGGCGCAGGTGCAGCAGATCCTGCACCACTTCTGCGCCTATCTTGATGGGCTGCGTGGGTGGGAGCGCGAGGCTCTGTTCCAGGGTGCGAAAGCGCTCGCGGATCATCTGTCCCTCAAGCTCAAGGACTGCCTGCTGCCGCTGTTCGTAGCCGTGTCCGGACGGCAGGTGTCTTTGCCGCTGTTCGATTCCATGGTTTACCTGGGCTCGGATCTGACGCGGGTCCGCTGCCGCGAGGCGCTGGCGCTTGTGGGCGTTTCGAAGAAGCAGCAGAAGCGGCTCGACAAAGCCTACGCCGAGTTCACTGCCGCTAGCTCTCCGACGGGTTAAGCCGCAGCGCTTCGAGCAGCCCGACCAGGATCAGGTCCGGGACGATCTCGTCGAAGATGCCCTGGTCAGCAAAGAGGCTGGCGAAGCCGCCGGTCCCGATGACCAGCGGCGGCTCTTCGGCGAACGCCTGCGCGCTGATGCGGCTGACGAGTTCCTTCACCGCGCCCACGTTGCTCCAGAACAGCCCGCTCTGAATGCTCTCCACAGTGGTCCGGCCGATGGCGGACTCCGTCGGTCGAATCTCGACGGAAGGCAGCTGAGCGGTTTTCGCCTCCAGGGCATCCATGGCCAGGCGGACCCCGGGAATGATGTTGCCGCCAAGAAACTCCGCATCTTTGGTCACAGCGCAAACCGTGGTTGCGGTCCCGAAATCAACGACGATCAGGTTCCGGCCCGGATGGAGCTTGAGCGCACCCATGGCGTCCGCGATGCGATCCGCGCCGACCTCCCGGGGGTCCTTGTAGCGGATCTTGAGTCCGGTCTTGATACCCGGCCGTAGAAACAGAGGATTGATGCCAAAGTACTTCTGACACCCGGCCCGCAGCGAGTAGATGATGTCAGGCACCACGGAGCAGGCCACGATCTGCCGGATCCCCCGATGGTCGACGTCGTTGATGTCGAGTGCGCCACGGATGAACACACCGAGCTCGTCGGAGGAGCTGCGCACGCTCGAAGTCCGCCGAAACTGCGTCACCAGCCGCTCGCCCTCGAATACGCCGCAGTACATCTGGCTGTTTCCAACATCCAGGCACAGGATCATCAGCTCGCCTCCGCCAGCACCGGGACCGGTACGTTGTCGATGAGCCGCACGGTATTGGCGCCACTGCCGAGGCTGGCGGCACCATAGCGTCGGCCACCGCGCGTCTCCACGTAGTCCACGTCGAACCCGAGGCTGCGCAGTTGCGCGATCACCTGAGCGTCACTTACGGGCGCTCGCAGCGCTTTGGGGAAGGCGGTCGCCCGGCGTCGATCCTGCGCGGTCAATCGCAGGTTGCGAGAGCTGAGCGCCAACCCGTCCGCTTCGCGAACGGTCTCGCAGGGCACGATGTTCACGGGCACAAAGAACGCCGCGCACATGTCGCGCACGAGTTCGTACTGCTGGTAGTCCTTCTCGCCAAAGTACGCATTGGCCGGCTGGATCACGTTAAGCAGTTTGAGTACGACGGTCAGTACGCCGTCAAAGTGCCCCGGACGATGCGCGCCACAGAGCGCGTTCGATTCCTGCTGCTCCCGGACCTGGTAGCGATAGTCATCGGCATACAGCTCAGCAAAGGCGGGTAGCAGTACTGTGTCCACGCCCAGGCTCCGGGCCAGGGCCAGATCAGCGTCCAGCGTATCCGGGTAGCTGGCCAGATCTTCCGCGTTATTGAACTGCGTCGGGTTGACGTAGATGCTCAGCACCGTGTGTGTGTTCTCGCGGACGGAGCGTTCCAGCAGAGAGGCATGGCCCGCATGCAGCGCGCCCATGGTCGGAACGAATCCGACCGGGCCCGAAAGGGTGGCGCGCAGCGCGCGCCACTCGTCGAGGGTGCGGATGATCCTCATGCGTAGCTCTCGGCCTTGCTCGGGAACTCACCGCTGCGGGTATCCTCGTGGAAACGATTGACCGCGTCGCTGATGAAGCTGTGACCGTCGCCGTAGTGCCGCAGAAACTTCGGCTTGAACCCCGGGTTCATGCCGAGCATGTCCTGCAGCACAAGCACTTGGCCGTCGGTGTGCTGGCCAGCACCGATCCCAATGGTCGGAATCCCGATCTGCTCACTGACCACTCGTCCCAACTCGCTGGGGACACATTCGAGCACGACGGCGAACGCCCCGGCTGCTTCTAGCTTACGGGCGGACTCCAGGATCTCGGCCGCAGCACCTTCGTTACGGCCCTGAACCTTGTGCCCCCCGAAAGCCTCGACGGACTGGGGCGTGAGGCCCAGGTGGCCCATGACCGGCACTCCGGATTGCACGATGTGCTCGATCAGGTCGAGCTGGCCGGCAGTGCCCTCGATCTTGATGGCGTTGGCGCCGGACTGCATGAGCTCCGATACCGCGTCCATGGTCGGCGTCAGGCCCTTGCGCGTGGCAAGAAAGGGCATGTCGCCGACGATGAACTTGTCCGGTGCGCCTCGTGAGACGGCCTTGACGTGCAGCGCCATAAGGTCGACGTCGGCGTAGACGGTGGACTGATGACCGTGCATCACCATGGACAGGCTGTCGCCCACGAGCAGCGTGTCCACATCGGTCTGGTTCAGCACCTGCGCCGACCAGAAGTCGTAACAGGTGACCATGGAAATCTTGTCGCCCGCCTGCTTGCGGGTCGCGAAATCGAGTACGTTCATGGCATGCCTCCTTCAAGGGCAGACCACGAAAGAATCAGTAGGAGAAAGGGGAATTGCAGACAGGCGTGACGCCCGTCAGTCGCTCTCTCGGTACCTGTCCTCTCATGGCGGATCAAGTCCAGTTGCAGTGCAATGGCCCGCAGGCCGCGGATTGGGGTGATGGGCAGGCTCTCGACCCTGCACGCCCTGTGTGCCTGGCGCCCCGAAGGTACGCTGGCACGGCAATAATGTAGCGCGCTCAGGACCCCCTGTCTATGTTTGACAAAGACTCGATAAGTTCCCTAAATAATTGAAAATAATGAGAAAATACTTCGAATTTACAATCTCGAAGGCAGTCCTGGGGGTCGCGGTGGCGCTGCTACTGTCCGCCTTGGCCGGGTGCCGGAGTGACGGTGTCCGGTTTTCCAACCCGCACCTGGATGACCAGCACGGCGGCTTCTTTGCTTACCTGCGCATGCGGCTGTTCGGGGACGACGCCTGGGCGAGCGTGGATCCGGCGGACCCCGGCGTCGACTACGCGCAGTCCCAGGTGCCCGGTGATCCGGCGCAGCTCACAGCCACCTGGGTCGGCCACTCCACAGTGCTGATCAGCTACCGCGGCGTGCACGTGTTGACGGACCCTATCTGGGCGCAGCGTGCTTCCCCGCTGTCCTTCGCCGGGCCGAAGCGCTTTACTCAGCCCGGGCTCGCGTTCGATGAACTGCCACCCATCGACTTTGTCGTCATCTCTCACAATCACTATGACCATCTGGATGCGCAAACCGTCCGTCGACTCGGCGATGGCCCGCGTTATCTGGTGCCGACCGGCGTCGAGCGGTGGTTCCTCGAGCAGGGGATCGCGGCGGAACAGGTCGCAAGCTTCGGCTGGTGGGATGCTCAGGAGTTTCCGGTCCACGGGGCAGAGAACAGTTCGACGAAGGCGCGCACACTGCGCGCGCAGGCGCTGCCATCGCAGCATTTCTCCGGCCGTGGCCTGTGGGATCGCAATGAGACACTGTGGGCCAGCTGGGGACTGACCATCGATGGCGCGCGGATCTTCTTTGCCGGGGATACCGGGTACAACGATGTGCAGTTCCGGCAGATCGGCGAGCGTGCCGGGCCTTTCGATCTGGGCGTGATTCCGGTCGGAGCCTATCGGCCCCGGTCCTTCATGGGCGCCATTCACGTCGATCCTGCAGGCGCGGTTGCCATCCATCAGGACGTTCGCGCCAGCTACTCCCTGGGGGTCCACTGGGGCGCGTTTCTGTTGACCGCGGAGCATCCAAGGGAAGTTCAGGCGGAGTTTGTGGCCGCCCGTGACGCGGCGGAACTGACCGATGATGCCTTCGAGCTATGGCGCATAGGCGAGACCCGTGTGGTGCCGGTGCGCAAGTTGACACCGCCTCGCGCCGCGCCCTAATATCCGCGACCCTCTGGGGGCCATAGCTCAGCTGGGAGAGCGCCTGCATGGCATGCAGGAGGTCGGCGGTTCGATCCCGCCTGGCTCCACCACTTCCTCCTCCTGTCGAATTGCACGCGCGGTACGTGATCTGAGTCACACCCCACCGTGCGGGGCAAGGCCATCGCGTCCGCACGGGCCTGGCAAAGGTCTACACTGGCAGACTGCGCAGTGACGCGCTCAGCGGGTGTATGGACAACTACTTCATCAAGGCGGGCTATCAGGCGCGCAGCGCGGCGCCGACCTTCGTCGACGATATCGACGCGTACTGGAACGCGGCCCGACAGGCCTCAGCCAACGCCTATCAGTGGGCGGTTTATCGCCTGGCCGGTCAGGCATTGGCGCAGCGCTCTGCGCCGTCAGTGCTCGACGTCGGCTGTGGGTATCCCGCCAAGCTGCGCCCGCTGATCGAGCCGGTGGCGGCGCGGATCGCACTCGTCGATCAGCCTTCCATGGCGCCGCTCATGGCTCGCGATTTTCCCGCCCATGACTTTCAGGGCACGGACCTGGAAGCGCCGCAGGCACAGTTTGCGCAGCCCTTTGATGTCGTGATCTGCGCCGATGTCATTGAGCACCTGTGCGATCCACTACCGCTACTCGAGTTTCTGAAAGGGCAGCTGGCGCCAGGGGGGCAGCTCTTCCTGTCGACCCCGGAGCGCGACCGGGTGCGGGGCCAGGACTGCCGGCACAGCCCCAATCCCGAACATGTCCGTGAATGGAACCAGGCCGAGTTTGGGATTGGGGCTGTGCCGGCAGTCCTGGCCCCGCACCCGGTCGCGCTCCGGGGTCGACAGGAAGAGCTGCCCCCCTGGCGCCAGCTGCCCTTTCAGAAACTCGAGTAGCGGTAGT
>JBCDHO010000155.1:0-6495 GCA_038749855.1 Pseudomonadota bacterium | reverse complement strand
GGCTCTTTACATTCTCTTTTTATCTTTTTGGGGTTCTTTTTTTTCTCGCCCCCCCCCGCCCCGGCCCCCCGCGCCCCCCCCCGACGCGCTGGCCTGGCGCGCGAAGTTCGGCGTACTGGGGCCGTCCACCAACACGATCGTGCAGCCGGAATTCGACGACCTCCGCGTACCCGGCGTGACCAATCACTACAGCCGCATCGTCATCCAGAATGCCAGCGCCATCTCCGACGAGACCTTCATGGCCGGCACGCTGGAGATCAACGATCACGTCATGGAGGCGGTCCACGGCGTATTGACCTGTGCGCCCGACTACCTCGTCATGGGCATGTCTGCGGTGACCTTCTATGGCGGTGCCGAAGGCGCGCGCCGCTGGCAGGAACGCGTGGAGTCAGAATCCGGCCTGGGCATTTCCATCGGCTCGGCCTCCATGGCCGCCGCCTGCGAGGCCATCGGCGGCATTAAAAAGGTCGCCGTGCTGTCACCCTACTTCCCCGTCGCCAATGCGGAGGTGGTGCGCTACCTGGCCGACCACGGCATTGAGACGGTCCGGGACACGTGCCTGCGCTGCCCAAGCTGGACCGCCATTGCCGAAGTCCAGGAACCCGAGATTCGTGCTGCCATCGACGAGATCGACGGAGACGACGTCGACGCCATCCTCCAGGTCGGCACCAACCTGTGCATGCTTGAGCTCGCCGCACGGCTGGAGCAGGAACGGGATAAACCGGTCATCGCGATCAATGCGGCGACCTACTGGTACGCGCTGCGCCGTAATGGCATCGAAGATCAGAAGCCTGGTTTCGGCCGCCTGCTTTTCGCCCACTAATCGGCGCTTTCCAGCGCCGCACGCCGCGTCTTCAGCGTCGCCTCCATGCGCCAGATCTTGATCCAGTGGTAGAGGATGATGGCCACGCCGGTCACCAGTGGCACGGCCCACAGGCCCGGGTTGAGGGCCAGTTCTGGCATGAGGCGCACGGCGCCGAAGGCCAGGAACGCCGTGTAGACCGAGATACCGGCACCCACGAGCCCCGTGAGGTGTTCCTTCAGCCAGTCCTGGGGCCCGGGCGCCTTGCGCAGCATGAAGCGCAGGTTCGTGGCTACCGTGGCAAAGCCAACGAACGAAATTCCAATCATCAGCACCTGCTCGAGCTGAACGCCGCGAATCGCACAGTTCAGGGAAGCCAGGAACAGGATGACCTGGGAGGTGATGTTCAGGACAGAGCGATGGCCCGCATGATTCCGACGCAGCTGTATGCATTCCCAGCCGTACCAGGCCAGGTTCATGGTCAGCAGCGCGAGGTAGAGCATCATCCAGCCGAAAATGCCGCTGATGAACGGCTCCGGGAAGTCCACGTGCGGATGCGTTCCGATCGGGTCGAGGAGCGTGAGCGTGGCGATGCCCACGGCGAGACCACCGGTCAGCAGCATCGACCCCGTAAATACGCGACCCCAGGATTTGTGGCGCTCCGCACCCTTTTTGGCGACGACCGGCACCCAGAACGCCACGAGGCCTACGGAACCGGTCACGATGTGGGCAAGCACCACCGCGTGAAAGGGCCAGATGAACTCGTGAAACAGGAACACGGATGCCTTCTCCTGACGTGCGGCATTGCCGCCGCTGCCTGCCCATAATACCCTTGCGGCGAGTGCCCAAACCAGCGCCCACCTCGTGGGTGCCGACGTCAACAAGGGGAACCCGTGTCGGCAAGCGTTGCGCCTTACATTCCGCCCTATCCGAAGCCCCTGTGGCCCATCGCCGCGCTCGTGCGCACAGCCTGGCAGCGCGAGGGCAACCTGCTGAGCCTCCTGCCCGCAGCGGCTTATCGTAAGCCGGTAACGCCCCTGGGCTATTCGCGCCGCTCGATCATCCTGGTCAATCAGCCCGAGCTCGTAAAGGACGTGCTCACGGACCCGTCGGGCATCTATCCGAAGAACGACCTGATGGTGGGCGCCCTGGAACCGCTCGTCGGCGAGTCGATATTCGTCAGCAGCGGGGAACAGTGGCGGCGCCAGCGGGCCATGATCGACCCGGCGTTCTCACACATGCGGCTTAGCCGGGCCTTCAGCGCCATGAGCGCGGCCGTCGACGACGTGGAACATCGGCTCGACGCACAGGCCGCGCGGGGCGAGACCTTCTCCCTGGATCTGGCCATGAGCCAACTGACCGCCGACATCATTTGCCGGACCGTATTTTCTACGCCGCTGGCCTCCCAGGTCGCCCAGGACGTTTTCGACGCCTTCGAAGTCTTTGAGCGCAGCGTGGCCCATGTCGAGCTGAAGGCGTTGATCTTCGATCCGCCCTTCCGCGCCATTCCCCAGCACCAGCCGGTGCTGGACGCCTGCGCCGAAATTCGCCGGCACCTGGGCAACCTCGTGGACGAGCACCGGGACGCCGAAGCCGGTCGCTTCGATGATATTGCCTCGGCCTGTATCGATGCCCGGGATCCGGAAAGCGGCTGCCCCTTCGATCGCAAGGAACTGATCGACGAACTGGGCGTGATGTTTCTCGCCGGCCATGAAACCACGGCCAGCGCCCTAACCTGGCTGTTCTTTATCCTGTCCGTGCGTCCGGACGTGATGGCCCGGGTCCGCGAGGAGGTCGAAGCCGTCGCCGGTGATGGCCCCATCAGCTTCGAACAGGCCCGTCAGCTGCGCTACATCCGCAGCGTGTTCCAGGAAACGCTGCGCCTTTATCCGCCGATTACCTTTATCCCCCGCGTGGCCATGGAACCGGTCACGCTGGGAGACCGACGCATCAAGAAAGGCGCCATGATCATGATCTCGCCCTGGGCCACGCACCGGAACCAGGGGCTCTGGAAGGACCCGGCCGTGTTCGACCCGGAGCGCTTCAGCAAGGAACGGGAAAAAGAAATTCGCCCCTACAGCTACCTGCCCTTCGGCCTCGGACCACGCACCTGCGTCGGCGCGGGCTTTGCACGGCTCGAGGCCTGCCTGATCGTGGCGCGGCTGGCCCGGCGCTACGACTTCGCGACGCTCAACGCCGCAGGGGTGCGCCCCGTGGCCCGGCTCACGACGCGCCCGGTGCGGCAGATTCAGATGACCGTCGGGGCGCGTAAGGACGCCAGCCGCTCAGCCGCCGCCTGAGGTCGCGCCGCTAGAGGTCTCGTCGTCTGAGGCCGCTCTGGTTGAGGTCTTGTCGCTAGAGGTCTCGTCGCCTGAGGTCTTATCGTCTGAGGTCTTATCGTCTGAGGTACTGTCTTCTGAGCTCACTTTCGCCGGCGCCAGGTGGTCGCTGGCGTACCAGCCGATGTCTTCGGTGGTCGCTTCTCCAAAACTCATGCCCTGGAAGATCGTGCGGCGCAGGATCTCGTAGGACACGGGCGTCAACAGCAGGAACGGCCAGGGATCACGGCGCTGCCAGCATACGTCCCGGCAGCCGAACAGGTACTTGAGGTTGTTCCTCCAGGGGCGACCCCGGAAAAAAGCCCCCTGCGTTTCCGTCAGTCCGGGAAAAAACTGCTGCAGCACGCGCTCCTCGCGCAAGCGCAGTTGCCGGGCTGAGGCGGGGTCGAGCATGGCCTGGGCGAGGTCGGCCGGGTCGGCGAAATGCACCCCGCTCGTCGTCCTTGGGTTGCATTCCATGGGCAACAGCTGCCCCTTGCCATCACGGCGGAAATCGAAGGAGATAAACCCGCTGTGCCCGGTACCGTCGACGAACCCCGAGACCCAGTCCAGCAGCGCCGGTTCCGGCTCCGGAATCACTTCGAAGCAGACCGCCACCGTGCCGGAGACGATACGTCCCCGGTAGGCGATCGTTCCAATGATGCGGCCTTCGTGGGCCACGCTGAAGGTACTGAGCTCATCCCCCGGCAGATGTTGCTGGAGCAGGCCGGGCTCGTCGAGCGTCGGCACGGCCACACCCACCTCGTGGATGGCCAGGCCCTTGCCCGCCGAGGACAGGGTCGGTTTCACGATGTAATCGTGGGTGCGGGCGTAGTCCGCGGCCTCAGGGCTGTCGAGTGCAAAGGTCTGCGGCACGGGCAGCCCAATGTCACGCGCTGTCTCCATGAACCGCAGCTTGTCGTGCAGGGCCAGCAAGCGCTCCGGCGATGGCGAGAACACCCGCAACGATGCGGGCGCTCGCTCATGCAGGGTGGAAACATGAAGGATCTCCTCGGACACGGGCACAACGAGATTCACCGCCTCACGTTCGGCCAGCGCGAGCACCGCGTCGCGGAATTCCTCTGGAGAGGTCGCGGGCGCGGGCACCTGGAAGCAGGCCGCCACATCGCGCGATGGCCGACTCAGGTGCCAGGCCCAGGGCTCAGCGATCAGGACCCGGCAACCGGCGCCGGCCAGGGCACGGGCCAGCTCAAGCCCTTTCGGGAGTCGACCGAGCGTAATGAGCGCCGTTGTCACCGGATCGCTCCAGGGCGGAAGAGAGATTCATCGGGGTCCCTGTGCCCCACCGGCCGCCCGGCGGTGTCCAGAAAACGTGACGGTTCAGAGGGACACGAACTCATGACGCTATGTTACCCTTCCAAGGGTCGTTCAGACGATGGCAACGCCGCCCGCGGCGCCATCGCCCGGAGGGGACACGCACCGTGGAATTCCTTGAGCAATTCGTGATGTCTGGCCGCATTGTCGACCTGATGCTCGCGGTGCTCGTGGTCGAGACTATCTGGCTGGCCTGGCGGGGAAAACGCCTCGGCAAGGGTCTGCCCCTGGCCCAGCTGATCACCAACGCCGGCGCCGGTGGCAGTCTGATGCTGGCGCTGAAGGCGGTGCTGACCCAGGCGGGGTTGTTCTGGGTGGTCGCTGCCCTGCTCGCTTCACTTGTTTTCCACAGCAGCGACCTGTTTTTGCGCTGGACAAGCGCACAGCGCAGCGGTACGCCCGGCGACCCCAGGGCCCGCTAGGCAGCCGGTCGAGCGCTGTCAGACATGTCATTACCGCGCCGCACCGGGAACACACTGATCCAATTCTGACCCAAGGAGCTCTACCCCATGTCGCTTGCGAACCTTTCCCACGAGCCCCTGGCCGAATCCCCGGCCGATACTCGTGCTGCAAAATCCCGTGCGATCGTGATCGGTGCGGGCTTCGGTGGCCTGGCGGCAGCCATCCGGCTGGGCGCCCGGGGCTACCAGGTCACCGTGGTGGATAAGCTCGACAAGCCCGGAGGACGGGCGTACGTCTACGAGGACGAGGGATTTGTGTTTGATGCCGGCCCGACCATCGTGACGGCGCCCTTCCTGATCGAAGAGCTGTGGACGCTGTGCGGCAAGAAGATGTCTGATGACGTTGAGCTGGTGCCGATGAATCCCTACTACCGGATTCGCTTCGACGACGGGTCCCATTTTGACTACAGCGGCAATGACGAGGCCATGAAGGCGGAGGTCGCGCGCTTCAATCCGGCCGATGTGGAAGGCTACGACCGGTTCATGGCCGCGTCCGCGAAACTCTACGAAATTGGCATGGACAAGCTGCTGGCGGTGTCCTTCGACTCGCTCAAGACCGTGGTCAAGGTCATCCCCGACCTGCTGAAGGGACAGTTCTACCGCTCCGTGCATTCGCTCGTAGCGCGCTACTTCGAGGACCCCAAGCTGCGCCAGGTATTCAGCTTTCACCCCTTGCTGATTGGCGGGAACCCCTTCACGGCCACGGCCATCTACGCCCTGATCGGCCAGCTCGAAAGAACGCACGGGGTGCACTTTGCCATGGGCGGCACGGGCGCCATCGTGCGCGGCATGGTGGGGCTCATTGAAGGCCAGGACGGCGAACTGCGGCTCGGCCAGCAAGTAAAGGAGATTACCGTGGACGCAGGCCGCGCCACGGGCGTCGAACTCGTTGGTGGAGAGCGCCTGGCCGCCGACGTGGTCGTGTCCAACGCCGATGCAGCCGCCACCTACCGGCACCTCGTGCCCGGCCACAAGCGCAAGCGCTGGACGGATCGAAAACTGCACCGCACGCGCTATTCCATGAGCCTGTTCGTCTGGTACTTCGGCACCAACCGTCGCTACGACGAGGTCCCGCACCACATGATCATGCTCGGGTCGCGCTATAAGGAACTGCTCAAGGATATCTTTGACCACAAGACCCTGGCCGAAGACTTCAGCCTCTACCTGCATCGACCGACCGCGACCGACCCCTCGCTGGCCCCCGAGGGCTGCGACTCGTTTTATGTGCTGTCTCCGGTACCGAACCTCGATGGCGACACGAACTGGGAAACGGAAGCGGAGCGCTATCGCGCTGCCATTGCCCAGGCCCTGGAGGAAACGGTCTTGCCCGGACTGGAGGCGTCGGTGGTGACCTCGCGACAGCTGACGCCCGTCGATTTCCGCGAGCGCCTGTTCTCCTTCAAGGGCGCTGCCTTCAGCCTCGAGCCCGTGCTGTGGCAAAGCGCCTGGTTCCGGCCCCACAACCGCAGCGAGGAGCTGGAAGGCCTGTACCTGGTCGGCGCCGGCACCCATCCGGGCGCAGGCATGCCCGGCGTGATTTCCTCGGCCAAGGTGCTCGACGAGGTCGTCCCGGACCCGG